>JAFGKU010000211.1 GCA_016928415.1 Spirochaetales bacterium | reverse complement strand
GTTCCTAAATCATTGTTCTATCTGTAAATAGGGGACAGCGGGGATTACTCGACACTAAATTCCGTTCCGGACAAACCGGCCGGGTGGCCCTTGATTCTGGCAGATAAATGATGTATTTTATTAAAGAATAAACTCATTTTCAACGGAAAGGTGCAACATGAAGCGAAAATCAATTATGATAACGGATTTCGACAAAGCCCGGCTTTTGAAACTTATCCAGCTGCACAAGTTGAGAAAAAAAAACACCGAGAACCTTGCAAAGCTGGAGGAGGAATTGAACCGCGCGATAGTTGTGCTCCAGACGAATATTCCCAACAACACCGTCACGCTGAACTCAAAAGTAAGGTACCGGATTCTTTCGACGAATGAGGAAAAAACATGCACAATAGTATTCCCGCATGCCGTGGACAGCAACAATGACAAAATCTCCATACTTTCCCCTATAGCCACATCCCTGATCGGATACTCTACCGGCGATGAGATAGACTGGGAGGTCCCTGGCGGAAAAATCAGGATCAAGGTTCTAGAGATACTCTATCAGCCGGAAGCCTCGGGCGACTTCACACAGTAAGCTATCGCCGTAATAAAACCGGTTCGTTCTCTCCATTTCTTTATCACCAGCAGAGAATCAATATCAACTTTTTTTACTCTCACATAAATCTTTATTAACCTGTGAAGCCCGTCAAATGGCCCAAAAAAGCAAAACACAAAAAACTCACTTGACTTATCCGAACAGACATGTTATCTTATAATTGAGATTGAGTCTCAATCACATTTAGGGGATTTAAATGGAAAGGGATTTTCGCCGGTTCTTGAAGGATAAAGGGTTGAAATATACCAACGAAAGGAAGGTAATCCTGGAAGGGGTTAACACCATAAAAGGCCATTTCGATGTGGATACATTGTTTGACTGGATAAAAAAAGGGGAAAACGCGCTTTCGCGGGCCACCCTGTACAGGTCCATTCCCCTTTTCCTGGAAGCCGGAATTATCAAAGAGGGCGTGAGAAAGGACGGGCGGACATACTATGAAATGGCGTTTGCCAATGAACACCATGACCACCTTATCTGTGTTGCCTGCGGAAGGATCATCGAATTCAAGGATGAAAAGATCGAGTCGCTTCAAAATGCCGTTTGCAAAGAACACAAGTTCCATCCCGTTGATCACAGGCTGAGCATACGCGGATTATGCGGTAAATGCTGGAAAAAGGAAAAACACAATGATTAATGCATACCCCGGACCGTCAATAAGTCCCCTTTACAATCACGGAATGAACATAAAGGAAGCAGGTTAACGCATGCACGGACACCAAAAAAGACACAGGCACGGTCACGGGCATGGTTCCCCTCACGGCGCGGATAAAACGGTTATCCTTCTTGGCAACCCCAATGTAGGCAAAAGTGTAATCTTCGGCCTCCTTACCGGGCGGTACGTCACCGTATCCAATTATCCCGGCACCACTGTCGAGGTAATGGGGGGAACGGTCATGATACAGGGGGAAAAGGTTTTCATCATCGATACACCGGGAATGAACAGCCTGATACCCAATTCGGAAGACGAACGGGTGTCCCGGGACATCATCCTCAATGAAAAGGCGCACACCGTCATCCAGGTAGCGGATGCAAAAAACCTCCGCCGGGCCCTCTTCATATCCCTTCAACTCGCCGAAGCGGGAGTGCCTTTCGTTCTTGATCTGAACATGAATGACGAGGCTGCGAGCCGGGGTATCAGGATCAACAGGGAAAAACTTTCCGTGCTCCTCGGTATTCCGGTTGTCGAGACAATCGCCACGCAAAGGAAGGGCATCCGCGACTTAAAACAGAATTTCCTTTCCCGGATCGAGTCAACGCAAACGGTGCATTACGGGGCCATGATTGAAAACAGCCTGAAGGCCATTCAACAGCTGTTACCGGAAACGAATATCACAAGGAGGTTCCTGGCCCTCATGCTCGTATCGGGTGATAAAAGCTTAAACGAATTTTTATTATCCACCCCGGAAGGTAAAAATCTGGACAAGATTGAAGCCATAGTAGCGGACACGCAAAAACACCTTTCAAAATCGGCGGGATTCCTGATCAGCCAGAAAAGGTACGAGGAAGTGGATGCCGTCATTGACGCGGTAATGGAAAAGGATGAGGAGAAAGATAATGAACTGAAAACGAAACTGGGCCGGATGCTCATGCACCCGGTCTGGGGCATATTACCTGTAGTCCTGGTCATGTACCTGACTTATCTGGTCGTGGGCGTATTCGGTGCCGGCATCTGCGTGGATTTTCTTGAATCTACGGTGTTCGGCGAATGGATCAACCCGTTTTTTTCGTGGCTGGTCGGCTTTATCCCCGTCCCCCTTATACAGGAATTTTTTATCGGCGATTACGGTATTATCACCATGGCCCTCACGTACGCCATCGCCATTGTTCTTCCCATCGTGGGATTTTTCTTTATCATATTTGGCCTGTTAGAGGACTCGGGGTACCTCCCCCGGCTGGCCATCATGGTTAACAGGATTTTCAAAGTCATGGGCCTGAACGGCAAGGCCATCCTGCCGATGATCCTGGGACTCGGATGCGATACCATGGCCACGATGACGGCCCGTATCCTGCCGGGCAAAAAAGAAAGGATCATCGTTACCCTGCTTCTCGCCCTGGCCATTCCCTGTTCCGCCCAGCTGGGCGTCATTTTTGGAACAACATCGGCCATTTCAGGAACCGCCACCCTTATCTGGCTGGGCGTCATCATCTTTGTCATCTTTACAGTGGGATTTCTTTCTTCCAAAATAATTCCGGGTGATAAATCCGATTTTATTCTTGAAATCCCGCCTTTACGCGTACCCAAAATTTCTAATATTATCATTAAAACCCTGGCGCGGCTTCACTGGTACCTGAAGGAAGCGGTACCCCTGTTCGTTATCGGGACAGTGATTCTCTTCATTCTTTATAAAACCGGCGGCCTTAAAATCCTGGAAGACCTGGCATCCCCCCTGGTGGTGAACCTGCTTCAACTGCCCAGGGAAGCGGCGGAAGGATTCATCATGGGCTTCTTAAGGAGGGATTTCGCCATAGTTCTGCTGGCCGCCAATTCCGGTCTTACGCCCGTACAATCGCTTGTCGGGGTCGTAACTATCACCCTGTTCGTACCGTGCGTGGCCAACCTCTTTATCATGATCAAGGAAAGGGGATGGAAGACGGCGCTGTTGATTACCCTGTTTATATTCGCCTTTGCCTTTGCATTCGGCGGACTTTTCAATCTCGTGATCAGGGCTCTGGGAGTGACATTATGACGGATACCACGGAAAAAATCGCCTGCCCGTTATGCGGGTTCAGATATGAAAAAGACTCGGCACGGTGTGCAGGCTGTCCCATGGGCCAATCATGCACCGTCATATGCTGTCCGCATTGCGGGTATAAGACTGTGGACGAATCCTGGGCCGAATCATTCATAGATAAATTACGGAGGTTTATAAAATGGCTGAAAAAAATCATCCTGAAGAAGAAGTATTAGAGCAAATCTGGATGGAACAGGAGTCCGAGAGGGGAAAGGCGCTCAAGGAAACCATCCTGAAAGGAGAACATTCTCCCGTAACCATCGAACTGATAGATAACATGATCAGGGACGGGATACTTGTGGAAGACGGCGGCATACTCGAATACACGGAAAAGGGCCTGAAAATGGCCACACGCCTTATCCGGTCTCACCGGCTGGCCGAACGCCTGTTTACCGATATTCTTGACATAAAGGACGAAGACCTGGAATCCAATGCCTGTACCTTCGAACATATATTAAGCCCGGAATTAAGCACCGCCATCTGCACATTACTCGGTCATCCCACGCAATGCCCCCACGGGAATCCGATACCCAGGGGCGAATGCTGTTTAAAAAACCTGAAGGAAGTGAAAAAAGTAATTTTTCCCCTGTCAGAACTCGCAGCCGGTGAATCGGGAAAGATTACATATATTTCCACGGAATACCATAAAAGGCTGGACCAGCTGATCGGGCTGGGAATCTCTCCGGGCAATACGGTGCGTGTTCACCAAACAGTTCCTACATTTGTAATCAGGGTCGGTGAAACGGATATAGCCCTCGACAGGGAGATTTGCGCGGAAATTTATTTGCGCCCCTTGACGCCCGGTTGACCTTTTAAACCGTGCTGCTTAATTATATTTGCTTTTTTAACAGGTAAACTTGATCTAGGTTGAATAAAAAGATATGATAACCCGTTATGAAAAAAATGGTTTTGATCCTGATAATAATAATCCTGGCGCTCCTTTCATCATGCGAACAAAAACCGATCGAGGAACTGCCGGGCGAAGACCTGTTTACTTTGAAAATCGGTAAAATGGAAGATCAATTCGACATCTTCATGATGGACGGAACCTCGTTAAGACGGAAAAACAGGTTCATCATGAAGAACGGTATTTTTTATATTGCGAACGGCAATTCTTCAAAAGTAATGAAATTCACATCCTACGGAGACCTTCTGCTCCTCATTTATAATCCGGATACGAACCCGAGACCGTTTGTACTGGATACGGAGGAGCAGGAAGGGGTTATAACGAACAGGCCGGCGGAAACGGCGGATTTATTGAATATAGGGGAAATAGCTATAGACAGCGAAAATACAATCTACCTTGAGGACCAGGTACCCCCCGAACAGGCGGTTAAGGACGAGAAACTGGAAATAAACCTTACATCCAGAATCTACAGGTACAATCGCCTCGGCCGCCTTGTCGACTTTATCGGGCAGGAAGGAACGGGAGGCACTCCTTTTCCCTACATTCAAAGAATCCATATTACGGAAAAAGATGAACTGGTGGCAATCTGCAGAATTTATGACCAGTGGAACGTGTACTGGTACGCGAAAAACGGCAATCCCCTTTTAAACATTACCATAGACACCAGGCTCTTACCCAAGGAAAGCAACCTGATACCAAGCCTGGAAAATCTGGTACCGGATTTTACCGAATACGCGCTTTATTTAAAGATCAATTACTCGAGGGAGGAAATTGATCCTTCCACGGAAACAAAAGAAACAATAAAGGATGCATTTTCGAGGATCTATAAATACAATATTACCACAAGAAAATATGAGCATTATGTCGAAACACCGGACAATGAAACAAAAAAAATCATATCGGGAAACAAGGAGGTTGAAATACCGGCACCTTCCTATGAATTCCTCGGCGTGGATATCAAGGGCTCCTACTACCTTATACGGCCTGATACGGAAAACAAATTCAAGGTTTTAATTATAGACAATGCCGGGAAAACCCGGGTGACCCGCCTTATCTCGGTGGACGATTCGGAATTATATTTCAAGATGTTTCACCTGTCGGACAAGGGCATTATTTCAGGAATTCTCTGCTACCAGGACGAGGTAAAAGTCATGTGGTGGAGAACGGACAGGTTAATAACGGGTAAAAAAAATGAAAATAATTGATACAGCGGGAATGCAGGAAATTGACAGGCAGGCCCAGGAGAAATACGGCATACCGCAGCAAATCCTCATGGAAAACGCCGGGCTTAAAGCGTTTTTATCCATAAAAAAGATCATAAAAAAAGAAGGAATCACCGGAAAAATTACCATTCTGGCGGGCAGGGGAAATAACGGCGGAGACGGTTTTGTCATAGCGAGGAACCTGGCCGTAGAAGGTTACGATGCGGCCATTATCCTCTGCATGGGTTCACCGAAAGAAGGCGGTTCGACGGCGGTCAACTTCTCCATCTGCAGGGCCATGAACATGGTCATCCATGACTGGAAAGATACGAAAGGCGGGACCGGAAAAAGGCTCATTGAATCCGCCTGGGTCATCGACTGTATCCTGGGTACGGGAATCAGTGGAAAAGCAAGGGAACCTTTACCCGATATCGTCGATGAAATCATTAACAGCAGGGCGAAGGTGATCAGCATAGATATCCCGAGCGGGATCGGCGATCAATTCAGGTCAGGCTACCCCGCGGTAAAGGCCGATTATACATTGACCATGGGTCTTCCCAAAACCGCCCTCTACCTGCCCATGGCACGGGAGTACTGCGGTAAAATCATTACATTATCCATTGGATTTCCCCTGCCCCTCATCAAGGACAAGGCAATACCGGGAGAGCTTCTTTCCTACGGCGGACTCGCCGGACTGCTTCCCCCTTTCCCGGAAGGCATTCACAAAAACGCGCGGGGACATGTTGCCGTCTTTGCGGGATGTGAAGGTACAACCGGGGCGGCGTTTTTGGCCTCATCGGCCTGCGGCAGGAGCCGGTGCGGACTGGTCACATTATTCGCCGATAAAAAAGTATACCCCGTTCTGGCGGCCAAGCTTTCCGCCGTCATGGTTCATTCCTGGGACCCCAAAGGTGAACCGGAAAAATTTGATGACAGCCGGTTTCAAACATTCCTTATAGGTCCGGGATGGGGCCTGGATCCGGAGAGGCTCACCTGGCTTAAAAACCTGGTCAGGCGCGGGAAAAAGGGGGTTATTGACGCGGACGGTCTTACATTACTGGCCGGAATTCTAAAAAAGGAAAACCCCGATTTCAAGGGCAACTGGATAGTCACACCGCATCCGGGAGAATTCGCCCGTTTACTTGGCATGGACAAGGATGATCTTATGAAAGACCCGTTACCCCTGTTGCTGGATTTCAGTAAAAAGTACCGCCTGATCACCGTTTTAAAATTGGCCGTTACCCTTGTCGGCAGGCCGGACGGCACCTACCAGGTACTGGACAAACGGAATCCCGCCATGGCAACGGGAGGCTCCGGAGATGTTCTTTCCGGAATCATAGCGGGCCTGCTTGCTTCGGGAATGTCTCCCGCCGACAGCGCGGCAGCCGGGGTCATTGTTCATTCACTGGCCGGCAAAAGGGCATACAAAAAAACGGGCGGATTCATGGCAACGGATCTTTTAAAACCCGTCTCGCGGATTATGAAATGGATGAAAACAAACCCGTCATTAAAATAAAAAAAAATGCCGATCAACCGGTTGAATCTCATTACAACCAGGAAGAAAGACTCAGCCTGAAGAGAGGTGCATCAAGCCGGGGCAGTTCATTAAAAAAGAAGAATATTTTTTTCAACCGTCCCATCATACTCATCCTGTTTAACCTTATCCTCATTTACCTTATTTTCGTACTGTTACCGGGCCGGTTGAATGCCCCGAATAATGAGGTTACCCTGCAGGGATTCCTGGTCACCGTTAAAAGTGTTCGATGGGAAAACACGGTTCTGGTAAAGGCCAACATCCGGAAAACATCCGGGGAAGAAAACACGGTTCAGAAAGTATCGGTGCGTTTCTCACTTACAAAGGGAACCGGTACGGCATCGTTCGAGGAAAATCTACCGGAAGTATCTGACACCGAAATCGAGATTACCCACCTGTTTGAATCGGAAGAAAAGGACGAGGAAATCCTTGCGGAAATAACAATCGGGAATGAAAAAACAGAGATAAAATGCCTGCCGTCCGACGATTAAGCATATTGACTTAATCAGGCCTTTTTTTATACTTTAAACCATTGTGTTAAAAAGAAATGGAGTTAAAACATGGAACAATTATACGCTTTAAGTATTATTTTCAACACTTTAGGCGGACTGGTTCTCGCCTCGGACTATTTACTTGAAAAGTTCAAAGGATTCGATAAAATTCATGACCTGGTTAATTCCAAGGGCGTTAAGCTGGTAATCGGTATCGGCAGTCTCGTAATCGGCATCTTCAAGTTTTTTGCACCAATGGACGGCATCCCCGTCATCGGCGACCTTTTCCCTTCAATAGCCTGCCTGGCCATCGGATCTGTTCTGATCTTCGATTTTATGAAGGACAGTTCTACCGTCTCTTCGGAAACCCTGACCCGGATCGATGAACTGGTTTTAAGCAATAAAATCGTTATCGGATTTATTGGAATAGGGATCATGGTACTGCACCTGTTTTTTTCCCGTATCCTGTTTTTATAACAGAAGCTGTCTCAAAAATAAACAAAACTTGTCTCAACCTGTCTATAATTGAACACCGCGCGGTATGGGCTCGCCGTCGAAATACAGGTTATTTGATTTATCAAACGAAAACCGTCCGTCGGCCATGAACTCCAGGGTTTTGGGGAATATTTGCCAATCCCCCTCCTTTTTGAGTCTATCCTGGTAATGACAGGTGAATTCTTCCAGCTTTTCGGGACTGAAGGTTTTCGGGTCTTCCCCGTACAGCACCTTCAGCGGGGGAGAAAGCATGAGGAGCCTGCCTCCGTCAACGGCCTTCTCCACCATATGCGTTGTCGATTTCAGGTATTTTTCACCCGCTAAAAGGGCATCCAGCACGGCATGGGCACCCACCCATTTTCTTTTACCATTGATTTCCTGCGACAGGTCCGCCGGATGAACGTTAACGCCCCGGTAGGCGTTTACCAGGACTTCCGAAGCGATGCTCATGTAACCCGCGTAAACGGCAACCTCGATGTTATACGGTGAAAGCGCGGAAACCGTCTCCCTGTCAAACTCCGCCCTTATGGACATGTCTTTTTTAGGGAGGTTCCTCGCTTCATAATAAGCATTTATATCTCTCAATATGACGGGTATATTGAAATCCCGCCCTATGGTGAACGCATTGGAATTATAAGAATCGGTAAAAATCACCCTCACCCTGTAGGCAGGTTTGCCCCGCTGCTCCTCAAGTTTCCTTTCATGCTCCAGGATCTTCCTTAGATTGGTACCCGAACCGGACATGAAACCGGCCACCGCAAGGGGGCCCTGTTCCGGATCATGGAATTGTTTCAGCTCCATACACACCCGCTCCTTATAAAATTTTCAATTCTTTCAAAAGATCTCCGTGTGTCGTTTCCAACTCTTCCTTTAAACGCTGTATCTGCTTCCCGTTCAGCTTCATTGAATGAAGCACGTGTTCTTCAAAAGCTTCCCAGGTGAACGGAGCCACAATTTTGACTATGTTGCTCAATACGTAAGCGTATTCCCTTATTTCCTTCTGTGCGTGGTGGTCGGCCCTCAGCCTGATGAAATGAAGAAGGTTCCGCAAATCCATCTGCCAGTACATCTGGGTATAAAGGTTTAAAGGCAGGACCACGCGGGCAAGTTCCCGCGTAATATTCTGCTCGATCATGCCGTTGTAATCAGCGTAGGACCGGCTGCAGCTGTCATCGATCTTTTTTATAACGGCTTCCCTGACCTCACCGGTTATTTCTTCATCACTCCGGCCCTGCTTGTTCCCGGTGGACTGCAATTGAACATCTTCCGGTGACGGGATATAGAACTCATCTTCCATGACGCTGTAGCGCCCGGAAATTTCATTGATTCTCGCCGTCCGGTGACGGACCCATTGCCGGGCGACAAAAAGTGGCATCTTTACATGGAAGGTGAAGATAACCTGTTCAAAGGGACTCATATGGTCATTCCTTAGAAGGTAGGATATTAGGTCCTTGTCCTTCCGCTGCGTCTTGGTGCCTTCACCGTAAGACACCCTCGCCGACTGGACTATCCGGGCATCCCCGCCCATGTAATCCACAAGCCGGATAAAACCCTTGTCCAGCACCCTGAATTCCCTGTCCAGGATTTCTTCAGCTTCAGGAATCGTGATATGACCCATAATTTTACTCTCCTTATCTTATTCTGCCTTTAAAACGGGCAAATCGATCATTCCATGCCCAATAGTTTTAAAAATTCTTCTTCAGTTACTATCTTCAAATTTAATTTACGGGCCTTGTCCAGCTTGCTGCCTGCGGCGCTGCCGGCCAGAAGGTGCGTTGTTTTGGAAGTAATTGAAGACACGACCCTGCCGCCCCGCCGCTTCACTTCTTCCATGGCCAGGTCTCTCGGCTTGAACCGTTCGAAACTTCCCGTAACACACCAGGCCTGGTCCGCAAAAACCTGTTCGTATTGAACGCCGGGTTCTTCCTCTTCCGCCTCAAAGGATAATCCCGCCTTTTTCAGGGCTCCCACCTGCCTGCGGAGGGAAGGACTGGACAATTCCTCCAGGAGCATCTGCTCTGTTTTGGGTCCTATGCCCTCAATGGCGGTGAACAATCCCGCCTCCTGCCTGTCCACAGCGGCGAACAGTTGTTTAATGGAAGTGTACCCCTCGGCGATCAATAATTCGGCCACCTTAGGCCCCAGGTCGGGAATGCCGAGAGACTGCAGGACCGTCTTAAAATCCCGCGTTTTGCATTTCTCTATTCCGTCCTTTATCAGCTTCACCTTTTTCTCGCCAAACCCCGGTTCACCGATCAGCCGGTCGGGATCAAAGGTGAAAATATCCTCTATTGTGCGCACAAGCCCCTTGTCGAATAAAAACGATATCGTCTCCCCGCCTAAGTTTTCGATGTCCATTTGCCCCTTCCCGGCAAAAAAAACCAGGCGCCCCTTGAGCTGGTCACTGCATTCCGGGTTGACGCAGAAATGGTGCGCCCCTTTCAGCTCCAGCCGCGACCGGCAGGAAGGGCAAAGCTCCGGCATTTTCCATACCGACTCCGCCTTGTGCTCGGCAACCCTCTCAACGGAAGGTATGACGTCTCCGCGTTTTGAAACCGTCACCTCGTCCCCGACACCCAGCTCCAGCATGTTGACGTATTCCTGGTTATGGAGTGTAACCCGTGTTATGACGGAACCGGATATGGGCACGTCCTCCACGATGGCGACAGGCGTTACCCGGCCCGTTCTTCCCACCTGTACTATTATATCCTTGACGGTCGTTACGCCTTCGGGAGATTCGAATTTATACGCGATGGCCCAGCGTGGATGGTGGCCCGTATACCCCAGGGCATCCCTGGCCGGTATTTCATTGACCTTGATTACGAGACCGTCTATTTCGTATCCCTTTGCCGTTCTGTTTTTCACGGCATTCCCGAGGAATTCGCCTATTTGCTCCGGTTTGCCCGCAAACCAATGCCCATGATCTTTTTTAAAAGCCTTTAAGTCCGCCGTTTCCGAAAAAAAACCGAGATTTTTATTCACCTTGAAACCGAGTGCGGTGAATTCATCGATGATCCCTACATGGGTTTCAAAGGGATTTTCAAAAAATCCTTCATAAAAAAATATATCCAATGGAATTTTGGCCACTTCGGAACTTTTAATCCGCCGAAGCGACCCCGAAGCAAGGTTCCGGGGGTTTGCATAGGGGACGCTCATCGTTTCATTGATGGCATTGAAATATTTAATGGGAAGAAATACTTCACCGCGAATGGCCAGGGTTACCGGCTTGGTCAGCTTCAGGGGAACAGTGGGAATGGTGGCGACATTGGGCGTCACATCGTTGCCGGCAATACCATTGCCCCGGGTAACCGCTCTTTTAAGGCTTCCCTGTTCATAATAGAGCACGAGGGAGGCACCGTCTATTTTTTCTTCCACAACAAAAGACAATTCCAAGCCGGCGTTTTTTTTCACCTTTTCCATCCAGGACCTTAAATCCTGCTCAGTGTAGCATTTATCCAGGCTTAAAACGGGGATCGTGTGTTTGACCTCGGGAAAATCCCGGGACAGGTCCGACCCTACCCTCCGCGTCGGTGAATCTTCCGCCGCAAATTGGGGATACTTCTGCTCCAAAAGGAGGAGTTTGTCAAATAAACGGTCATACTCCCTGTCTGAGACGGAGGGACGGTTATCAACATGATATTCTTTCTGATAAACGCGCAATTTATCGGAAAGAGCGGTCATTTCCTCTTGAATTTCCTTGTCAGTCATAGCGGTTTTCGGGGAGATTATAATGTATTAATTGGCTAAGGACAACCGGTATGCCTAATTAATGTATTTGACGAAGGCATCCCTGAACCCTATGGACCGGAACCTGTACAAAAGGGTGTCGCTCTCATCCTTGTTCAAAGGACCAAGCATGAGTTTATACGTTTTCCGGCCGTAGTCAACCGGTTCATAAATGCCCACGGGATACACCCTGGCATACTGGTTCCCGACGGTGACGGCCTTGTTCCTGTCCTGATAGGTGGCCAGCTGAATGAAATACGTTCCGCGTTGAAGTTCATTCAGATGGAGATCATATTCCTTTACCAAAGCAACGGGCGGCGTGGGAGTCGGGGAAGGCATGAACATACCGGTTACAACCGGCGTAGGTGTGGGCGTCCGGTAGTAATCAGGCGTAGGCGTGGAGGTCGCGGCCTCTACAATATAAGTTCCCACAGGAGGTTTCGGCTCCGTCGCTTCCAGGGTAACTTCTGAACCATCCATGGTGGCAGGAGTCGGCTTGGCATTGCTCAGTTCAGGGTTCTGAAGGGGCGGAGGATTCTCCGGATTCAATGCCATTTTTTCCTCCTCGGACGGTTTGAGCCTTTCCTCCGAAGGATCAGGAACAAGCCCGTTTTGCTTTGACGGCATTTCCGGCTCTTCGGGATTCAAGGCGACTTCCACCGTGTCGCTTTCCTGCTTCTCGGAGGAATAATCGGGCCCTACAGGCGGATTCGGTTCAACGGGTTGTGCTTCCGCAAGAAGCTCGTCCTTGCTGTATAATGGGGACTTCGCCTTCTCATCTACCTCCGGCTTTTCCAGTTCCGGGTCCGCCAATGCCAGTTTTTCTTTTTCCGTCAACTGGTTTTTTGGCACCTCCAGGCTTTCAACAGGTTTATCCTTTTTCAGGCCTTCTTTTAAAACCGCTTCCTTTAATTCCATATCTTCCGGCTGCTTTTCACCGTTTTCCGTGTATGGCCGGTTCAAATCATCAAGAACGAATTTTTCGTCATCACGGGGCGACAGGTAGAGGTTTTTCTGCGGGTCACGCGACTCGGATTCATTCCTTGAAACAAAGCCGGGGGTCATGGTGGGTGTGGGTGTCGCTATTATTCCTTCGGTTCCCGTTGCCGTGGGTGTAGGAGTTCCCGGCATAAACACGGGCGGCGACGGTGTCGGCTGAACAAAAACCGGCGTTGCCGTTACATACACGGCGGTCGGCGGTGTCGGTGTCCCGTATGTGACGGTAAGATCTTCCCCCTGGAATCCCGTTTCACTTTCGTCGGCGAGGGAAGTATTGGGATAGATATCCGGATCGGGATTATACGGCAGCTCTTCGTTGGCGGTAAAATAATTCAGGTTGCCCGGCTTTATGATCGTTACCCTGACCTGGATAACGTCTCCCACCCCGATACCCAGTTTATACCCGGCTTCTTCCGACAATAACAGGAAAACATTGGTCAGGGTATCAATTCTTTTTACTACTGTTACGGAGACGGTCTTACCGGTATTCAAATCTTCAACGAGTATAATGGTATTTGTGCTGAATGAATTGGATGCGGCATACAGGCCGCCCTGAGTGAATTCACCCCTCTGGATTATGGCAGCATTTCCCTGCCAGGATTCATCCGCGTACAAATTCACTGAAATTAATAAGACAATAAGAAAAATAGAAATATGGATACACTTTTCACTCATAACTGGTTCTCCGTATTTCCTTTTTCGGCAATACTTTGAATATCCTTTACCAATATACTACTTTTCCCGGAATTTAACTGGACATGTATACATCATTTTCCGGAATTTAACCGGTATTTCAGGGTTTTAAACCTGCAATATAAGACGAATAAAGGAGTGAAATTTTTCCCGCTATATCGCCGCCGAGGGTAAAAAGCAGGGTATCTCCCTTTATGTTCTCTTCTTTTCCAATATTATCCGAACCAAGATCGCCTTTTCCTATGCAATTCCTTGTTTTTATATCAAACAGGTAGTATTCGCAACGGCTCTCGTATCTTTCCAGTTTATTGGCGAGTTTTTCCCTTTTCGTGTCTGCAAAAAGGACAATGATATACCTGGCCCCGCCGCTGACCGCCGTTTTGAAGATTTTATCCATTTCATCCCTGTTTTCAATGGACAATTCACAATTATTCACACCGTCGTCAAAAATAATATGACCTTCTTCAAAAAGATTATCCAGAATACCTTCCTTGACCATATACGGATAAGTATCCAGTTCCCCATTAATCTTCTCGCAACTGAAGACAAAAAATGTATCAGCAAAAAGGGGAAATGAAAAAATGTAGATAATCAGCAACAAAACGGTTCTTTTCAAGGTATTCTCCTGTTTTTAGCACACATTTACCGAAATATCGGCATTTAATTACTTCTCCTTCCAAATATCGGAAATATTTTTTACATCTTTTTAAGTTTTTTTATTTTCTTTCTATGAATTTTGATCGAAAATAGTTAATATAGGGTCGGATTTCTTTTTACCTGATTTTTATTGCAGGTGATACTTTAGAAGCCGATAATAGAAAAGGTTAAAGAATGAAAAGAGTTCCGGAAGACTAAAAGAAAGCAGAAAAATGTCCTTTAGGAAAAAAAATAATGTTTATATAATCGGTGCCGGAATCGCGGGAATAAGT
>JAFGKU010000210.1 GCA_016928415.1 Spirochaetales bacterium | reverse complement strand
CGGAGAGGGAGGGATTCGAACCCCCGGTGAGTTGCCCCACAACGGTTTTCAAGACCGCCTCCTTCGACCACTCGGACACCTCTCCCTTCAACACGAAAAAATAATATACCTTCTATGAGCACATTGTGTCAACCCACAGAATTCCCCAAATGGGGCCTGCCATGTCATCCCGTTCAGATCAAAATATCGAGAAGACGTTCTATGTCTTCCAATGAAAAATAATGAATTTCGATACGCCCGGTTTTTGTGTTTCCCTTGATTTCAACTTTTGTCCCGAGCTTATCAATCAGTTTCTGTTCAATTTCCTTTAGTTCAGGTGCAATCCTGTGGTCCGAGGCCTTTTTTTTATCTTTTTTCTTTAATGATTTGTTGCCCTTGTTTATTTCCTGGGCATAGACCTCGGCATCCCTGACCGAAAGATTCTTTTCCACTATCATTTTCAACAGGAGATTCTGGTCTGCCGGATTAAGCACGGCCAGGATGGCACGGGCATGCCCTGCCGTTATCTCATTGGACAGCAGCCTGCTTTTTACCTCTTCCGGTAAATTCAATAACCGCAATGCATTGGCCACGGTAGACCGTTTTTTACTCACTTTCTGCGCCACTTCCTCCTGGTTCAGCTCCATCGTGTCCATCAGGTTTTTATAGGCCTGCGCTTCCTCGAGCGGATTTAAATCCTCCCTGTGAATGTTTTCAATCAGCGCCACCTCGATTTTTTCTTCTTTCGTGAACTTGCCTATTTTCACGGGAACTTCGGATAACCCCGCCAGCCTGGCCGCCCTTGCGCGCCTTTCACCCGCAATGATTATGTATGTCCCGTCCCCCTCGTCTTCCGCAATAATGGGCTGGATTATGCCATTGGTTTTAATGGAATCAGCCAGTTCATTGAGGCCTTCTTCGGGGAATTCCTTACGGGGCTGGTAGGGATTCGGTTTTAACGCATCGATGGAAACGGTCCTCATGGGTGAAGAATCCGTTTTCTCTTCAATTTCCGTAAAAAGGGCGCCGATGCCCTTACCTAAAGCTTTCTTAGACATGGATGAGCACCTCTTCCGTTAGTTGTTCATAACTCTTGGAGCCGACACATTGCGGGTCGTAGAGATTGATAGGCATGGAATGGCTGGGGGCCTCGCTGATTCTTACGTTTCTCGGGATTATCGTCCTGAAAACCTTATCCTTGAAATAACCTGTAACCTCCTGAACAACTTCGTTGGCCAGGTTGGTTCTCTTGTCGAACATTGTGAAAAGAATTCCGCCTATCTTTAAATCAGGATTGAGTTTTGACTGGATTTGCTTAATTGTCTGTATCAGGAGGGTCAGGCCCTCAAGGGCAAAATACTCGCATTGGAGGGGAATCAGGACATATTCGGCGGCCACAAGACCGTTCAAGGTAAGTATTCCGAGAGAGGGCGGACAGTCAATCAATATGAAATCATACCGCGATTCAATGGACTTGATGCTTTTTTTAAGGAAATATTCCCTTTCCGCCTGGTCAATCAATTCAATGGTAGCCCCTGTTAAATGAATGCTGGAAGGAAGGATATCAAGATTTTCCACCACGCTCTTCTGCAGGGCCCCGTCAAAACCCGCCTTTCCCGTAATAACCTCGTATATCCCGGGTTTGGATGTATCCACACCCAAATTGCTGGATAAATTGCCCTGGGGATCAAAATCGATTAAAAGGACCTTTTTACCCTTGCGGGCCATGAATGAGCCAATATTGACACAGGAAGTGGTTTTCCCCACCCCGCCTTTCTGATTTGCGAACACGACTATTTTTGCCATAAATTTATACCTTTTGCTGGTGATGATTATATAAAAAAGATGAAAAAAAATGAAGACAGCTGAGTTGGAAAAAAAAAGAAAAACCTGATAAAATTGGCGGATGCGATATTATGTCATCCAGGTGCAAACACAGCAGGAAGATAAATTTCTGGCCCAGGCAAGGGTTCTCGAACCAGGTTTCGGTGTCAATTTTTATTTACCGCGGCGAAGCCTCCGGATACGGAAAAAAGGCATCTGGAGGGAAACATTGGCCACCATTTTCCCCGGTTACCTCTTTCTGTATACAGACCAGGTTCCGGACTTTTTATACTGGGAAATCAAGCAGATACCCGGTTTTTTAAGATTTTTAAAAAGCAATCAAAATATCGTACCCCTGGAAGGCAAGGACAAGGATATCCTGTCCCATTTTCTCTCTTTTGGAGAGGTGGTCAGTAAATCTGAAGTTTACTTTGACGTAAACAGGAAGATGGTCGTTAAAAAAGGGCCGTTAAAAGGACTGGAAGGCCTCATCGTAAAGGTGGACAGGAGAAAAAAAAGGGTAAAACTCCGTCTGGTCATGTATGAAGAATCTTTTTTAGTGGATTTCGGCTATGAGGACGTTGAGAGTTCATCCTGAATTCGATACGCACAGGTTCCGCTACATCAACAGGTCCAATGCCGTTTACCTGTTTCCGTAATTCCTGTCCATCCAATGCCTGTATTCTCCGGAAGTCACATGATCGACCCAATCCCGGTTTGATGAATACCATTCAATTGTCAGGTCCAGGCCCCGGCTCAGTGTTACCTGCTGCTTCCATCCGAGCTCTTTCTTGATTTTATCGCAATTTATGGCATACCGCCGGTCATGTCCCGGCCTGTCCTTGACAAATGTTATAAGCGATGTGTAATGAGAAACGGGCTGCCCCGTTTTTTCCGCCATTTTTTGGCATAGAAGATTGACGATCGCAAGGTTCTCCTCGTCATTTTCGCCGCCGATATTGTATGATTCCCCCGTTCTGCCCTTGTTCAATATAAACCAGATGGCTTCCGCATGGTCCAGAACATAAAGCCAGTCCCTGACATTCCTGCCGTCTCCATATACCGGAAGCGGTTTGTCATTCATGAGGTTCAGCAGCATCAGGGGGATGAGTTTCTCAGGGAATTGATACGGACCGTAATTGTTGGAGCAGTTTGAAAGGGTGAATGGAATGCCATACGTATTTTTATAAGCCTTGACAAGATGATCGGAAGCGGCTTTTGAAGCCGAATACGGACTCTGCGGATCATAAGGGGATGTTTCAAAGAAGTACTGGCCTTCGGCAAGAGAACCGTATACCTCGTCAGTGCTTACATGGTGAAAAAGAACATCTTCACGCCCCGGCCAAAGGTTCCTGGCCACCTCAAGCAGGTTGAATGTGCCGACTATATTTGTCGTAATGAATTCGGCAGGGCCATGGATTGACCGGTCCACATGGGATTCAGCGGCAAAATGCACCATGGTGTCTATGTCATATTTTTTAAAAAGAGCGGACATCTCATTGAAATTGCCTATATCGGAATTCTCGAAAAAATACCGCGTGCCGCCGAATGCCGATTCAATGGAAGCCAGATTTTCAGGATTACCGGCATACGTCAACTTGTCTACATTAATAATGTTGCCTTTGAAATTTGTCGATTCAAAGATATAATGAATAAAATTGGAGCCGATAAAACCGGCCCCTCCCGTGACGGCAATATTATTTAATCGTCTCATACTTACTTCTCGTGGTCGAGAAACTCTATTAAAGCCTCTTCCCAGTCCCTGATGGGAATACCGAGTTCTCTTTTTATTTTTTCCTTTGATAAAACTGAATTGGCGGGCCTTTTTGCCGGCGTGGGAGACTCATCCGTTGTTACGGGGCTGATGGTTGTTTCTTTTCTGACGATACCCATTTCCCTGCCCAATTCCATTATTTTATAGGCAAGGTCGAACCAGGTTATTCGGCCTTCATTGGAGAAATGGTACACACCGTATTTTCTGGAATTCTTTTTTATGATATGAAGAATGCAGGAGGCCAGATCTTTGGTATACGTAGGGCTTCCCCATTGATCATCCACTACATTAATTTTATCGCGTTCATTTAAAAGCCTGATCATCGTGTATACGAAATTTTTACCGTTTTTACCATAAAGCCAGGCTGTCCTTAAAATTATATGCTCCCTGCATTTTTCCCGTACAAGCGATTCACCGGCTAATTTTGTCCTGCCGTAGACGTTAACCGGGTTGACGGGGTCCGATTCCCTGTACGCACCCTTTTTAGTGCCGTCATACACATAATCAGTGGAAATATGAATGAGTTTCGCCCTGTGTGCGGCGGCCACCTCCGCCAGATTACCTGCACCCTGCCCATTGATCTTCATGGCAAGGGCTTCTTCCTTTTCCGCTTTATCAACCGCGGTATAGGCGGCGCAATTGATAATCCAGTCAAGTTTTTCATTTATATTGTCCGCGGCATAAGACCGCAGTGCAGGCAAGCTGGTAATATCGATTTCCTCGTCCGTACCCACGAAGTTTACATTGCTTTTTTTAAAGAGTGATTCACAGGCTGTACCAAGCATCCCCTTGTTTCCGACTATCCAGATCATAATTTTTTAAAATCCTTATAAAACAGGTCTTTCTCTTCCTCATGTCTTATTTCATCCACTTTTTCCTTTTTATCCTTACCGGCAAAAAGGCAATTCGGATAATTGACAACCATGCCGCTTTCTCCACGGGACACGTTCCTGTACGCATGGACTATGCCAGGGGGGACGATCAGGGTAACAGGATTATCCTTTCCTGCAAAAAGGACCATCCTGTTGCCGTTATCGGGACTGTCTTTTCTGTTATCCCAAAGCACGACCTTGAAATTACCGGGCCCCAAGAAAGTGAAAATATCGGTCTGTTCAACATGTTCATGCGGCCCCCGGGTAACGCCCGGTTCGGTAAAGGATATATAGCTCATCTGCGGCATGAGATTTTCAGGCAGAGTGTCTTTCCTGAATGTTTCAACCAGGTATCCGCGGTCATCCACAAATTTTACAAGACGTTGAATGATGACGCCCTGAATATTCCCTTTTTTAAAATCCACAGAAGACTCCTCCCGCTATATTATGCCGGCCGCTATATCATTGAGATATTCGCCATATCCCGAATTATTCATCTCCCTGGCTAAATCCATAAGCTTGTCTTTGGTTATAAAACCCATCATATAGGCGATTTCTTCAATACAGGCAATTTTTAATCCCTGCCTGTCCTCGATTGTCCTTATGAAACTGGCCGCATCATGGAGTGAATCATGGGTTCCCGTATCCAGCCAGGCAAAGCCGCGTTCCATAAGCTCCACCCTGAGTTTGCCTCTTTTCAGGTATTCATTATTGATATCCGTTATCTCTATTTCTCCCCTTGCGGACGGCCTGAGTCCGGCCGCTATATCAACCACATCATTATCATAGAAATAAAGCCCCACAACGGCATAATGGGATTTCGGATGTTCCGGCTTTTCTTCAATCGAAAGCACGGTTCCTTTTTCATCAAACTCCACCACACCGTAGCGTTGGGGGTCGGTGACATAATACCCGAATACAAGGGCACCTTCTTCCAATTTTACGGGATTTTCCAGAAACCGGGTCATATCGTGCCCGTAAAAAATATTATCGCCGAGAATAAGGCAGACGGAATCCGTACCGATGAAATCCCTGCCTAGTATAAAGGCATCCGCGAGACCACGCGGATTATCCTGTACCTTATAGGTAATGGAAAGGCCCAAATGCCTGCCGTCCCGGAACAAATCCCTGAAGCGGGGAGTGTCTTTCGGCGTGGAAATGACAAGTATTTCCCTGATACCGGCAAGCATCAAGGTGGAAAGCGGGTAATATATCAGCGGTTTATCGTATACGGGCAAAAGCTGTTTACAAACAACACTCGTCACCGGATACAACCGGGTGCCGTGCCCGCCTGCCAGAATAATTCCTTTCATTGATGCTCATTTGTAACAAAATGCGGGCATAAAGTCAATCAAAAAAAATTTGAGTAACCAGTCATTTTATATGATAATGGTCAGGGAAGGGATTCACACGGTTTTCAGCGGATACGTATCCGTATTCTCCGGGTTAAAAATTTCCGATGCCCAGAACAGGACAATCATTTCTTCTTCCCCCGTATTTTCAATGGAATGGGTATACCCGGGCGGGATATCAACCACGCGGATATCGTCCCCGGAAACGGGGCACTCGAACGTTTCACCCGTTATTACATGTTTGAAACGGATAAGACCCTTCCCCTGTATCAAACAGAATTTTTCCACTTTCGTATCATGGAAATGATGCCCGCGGACCGCTCCACTTACCGTCCTGGAAACAAAAATCTGTCCGAACTGGCGCGATTTCAGGAGTTCAAATAAATTACCCCGCTCATCGGATTTTAACCGGACCGGGTAGGAAAAAGAGGATGGTTCAAGAAAGGATAGATACGTGGCATAAAGGCATTTCATAAAATAATCTGAAAAATCCGGCACCAGCAGGCTGTTCCTGATTTCATGACATTCCCTGATTTTCCCCACCAGGGAACCCAGGGAGACGGTAAAGGCCGGAGCAACGGAATAATAACGGCCGGTTTTACCGGGTTTGCCGTTCAATAATCCGGTAAAAGCCCTCACCACGTCATCGATATAGACGAGTTCCACCTCTTTATTTTCATCCGACACCCAGATTTCCAGTCCATGGCTTACGTTATGGCAAAAAGTGGCTACGGCCGAATTGTAATTGGGGCGCGACCATTTTCCAAAAACATTTGTCAGGCGAAAAATAAAAACCGGCGCGCCGCTTTTTTTACCGTAATCCTCGACAATGTCTTCAGCCTTACTTTTGCTTCTTCCATAATCATTATCGAGACCGGCCTGCGTACTGGAGGATAAAACCAAAGGTGTTTTTCTTCCCAGTTCCCTCAACAGGCCGGTGATTTTTTCCGTCAGGCCGGCATTCCCCTTTTCAAAATCCTCCGTATTTTCCGGACGGTTCACTCCCGCCAGGTGGTAAATGAAATCGGCATCCCCGACATGACGCGCAAGAAGGCTTTCATTACCCGGCAAGTCGTATTTTAACAATTCAAGGTTTTTTTCCCTTTCCAGGGCTGTGACAAGGTTTTTACCTAAAAAACCATCACTGCCGGTAACGAGTATCTTCCGGATTGCACCCAATTTATAGCTCCTTTTTCACGTAATCAAGGCTGAGCAGCAGCTTCTTGACTTCTTCCAGTTCCAGGCGCCTCGTATTATGCGAGGTATACGGCTCCGGGTACAGGTCGCGGACCTCTCCTTTTTCAAAAAACTTGGCGTAATTCAGGTCGCGCGTATCGGCACTGACCCTGAAATATTCTCCCAGGTCTTCAGCACCGGCTACTTCTTCCGAGGTTAAAAGCGATTCGAACAATTTTTCCCCGTGCCGCTCGCCGATTATCCTGACCTCGTTTTTGGTCTTGAATATTTCCATAAGCGCCTTTACAAGGTCCGCTATTGTAAACGCCGGGGCTTTATGAACGAAAATATCTCCAGGTTTTCCGTTTGAAAAAGCATAGAGGACCAGGTCGATCGCGCTGTCCAGACTCATCATGAACCGGGTCATATTGGGATTGGTAATGGTGATGGGTTTACCGGACTTGATTTGATCGATGAACAGCGGAATGACGGACCCGCGTGATGCCATTACGTTACCGTAACGCGTGCCGCATAAAACGGTTTTTGAGCTTTCCCGGGATTTGGCCACCATGATTTTTTCCATCAACGCCTTGCTCATACCCATGGCATTGATCGGATATACCGCCTTGTCCGTACTCAATACTATCACCTTTTTTACATTGTGTTCCAGGGCCGCGTTCAACACATTGTCCGTGCCGATGATGTTCGTATTGACCGCCTCCATGGGGAAGAATTCACACGAAGGCACCTGTTTCAATGCCGCGGCGCTGAAAATGTAATCCACACCGGCAACGGCCGATTTTATACTGCCGTACTCCCTGACATCCCCGATATAGAACTTCAATTTGTTGTTCTGATATGCCTTTCGCATATCATCCTGTTTTTTTTCATCACGGCTGAAAATCCTGATTTCCCGCGTATTCAATGCAAGAAATTTAGTTACCGCGGCATTGCCGAATGACCCGGTCCCGCCTGTAATGAGTATAACTTTATCAGTGAACATATAGATCCTCTCGTATCAATAATATAATCCAATTATGGCCATTATTCCAAAAAATGAAGGCGCCTGCAAGCATTTCATGAAAAAAACACTTTCTGCAGATCACTTAAAAACCTGTTTTTCCCGTAATACAGGGAACACCGCTTCATTGCCTCTTCTGAAAATTCCCCATACCGGGAGGAACAGGCTCTGATGGCGAGATTCAATTCCGATTTTCCGAAATCACCGGGCAGAACAATTCCGCAGCCGGTTATCATTTCCCTGATACAGCCCTTGTCGGTGGCAATGACGGGCATGCCGTATGCCATGGCCTCAATGATGCTTATAGGACTTCCTTCTTCAAGCAGGGACGGCATTATGAAAATATCATTTTCCGCAAACAGTCTTTTCTTTGCCTCATCATCCGCGAATCCGACATAGCGGACGCCGTTTCGCAATTCAGCGTCATTCAACAGATCATTGAATCTGTTTTTTTCCCCGCTGTAAAAAGCTCCGGCAACACTGAGCAAACAACGATCCCCTTCAAGGGATTCCATCAGCCTGTAAATCCCCTTTTCGGCCGAGATGTTCCCGATGTAAAGCAGGCGAAGAGGATCATGGGGGATTTTCCCCTTCACAGCCGGAATGTCCTTCACGGCGTTATAAATGGTTCGCACTTCCATTTTTCTGCAGGGAGGCAGTTCGTCTTTGATCCTCTTGAGATGTATCCCCCCCAGGGCAATTCCCGCCGCATTGGAAGCGATCAATTTAAAAAGAATTCTGAAAATAAAGGATTTACGATAAGCGTCAAACACCCTTGAACCGTGAAAATGGATTATCCTTTTTGCATTAAGCAACAGGCAAAAGAACAGGAGGGCAAAATCCCTGGCAAGTCCCCTGGTGCTCATGGAAAGAGAGAAATACACTTTATCCGGTCTGTGGATCAAAGTCAGTATCCAGCATCTCAAAATCAATGTAATATTACCAAGAATTCTTGTTAAAGTCAGCCTGCCGATTTCACCTATCGTCCCGGCCGTGTTCAATCTGAAAAATACAAGGCCTTTTTTCATCGCCAATGATTCATGCAGAATACTGTTCATATACGTTACGCCATGCACGGGCGGGGGCAACTCCAGGAGGAGAAGCGTTTTTTTAGTTTTCATCGTAAACCTTTACCCACTTCACGCCCTCATTATTTTCTTCCGGTCGGCTTTCATAATGGGGATGCCCTCTTTCACGGGATACTCAATTCCGCAATCCCGGCAGACAAGCAACTTGTCCCCGCGTTCCAGGCTGTCCGATTTGCATGCCGGACAGATCAGGTACGAATAGAGATCGAGCTTCCGGTTCCTGGAAGTCTGGGAAAGAATCTTTCTTGCAAGATCGAGTATCTTTCCCTTGACGGCGGCCTTGAAGGAACGTGCAGGCGGCTGGCATGAAGGGGCTGTCCAGATTTCTTCCCAGTCCGCATCGATTTCCGGGTTCACCACCTTGTACGCAATCTTTCCTTCCCAATAATACCGGACATGAAAATGAAACGGGTTGGCAGGGATAACCTTCCCGGCAAAGAGACTTCCCAGCCTGTTTTCATAAAGTTCTACAAGCTCCGGGTCCGGATTCCAGGAGGACTTTTTCCTGATGACAAGGCTGTTATTCCTGAGCGTCACCTGTAAATGGTGGCTGTGATAGGGTATCAGTCTTTCAAAAATGGCATCCGGAACCTCGATATACCCGGCCTTGCCCACCCGCTCCAGTTCGGCGATGAACGCTTCAGGATACGGCGTGTGTTCAAACACATGGGAAGCGATCACAAAATCAAATGTATTATCCCTGAACGGCAGTGCTTCACCGAAACCGATGACCGCCGGCCTGTCAATCTTTATGGGATGCCCGCCGCGCTCCTCTATGCTATGATAGGCATCAATAAGTATGTTTGACCTGTAGTACGGATTACCGCCGGAACCTACCTCCAGTACCAATGCACGGCTGTCCACCGGGCAGTACATTCGTCTCATTGACCAGGCGGATTTGACAAATCCCGTTTTTTTCATGATTTTCATCACTACAGATTCCGTCTTCATTTTAACTCCTTGAATTTTGGAATAAAGTTTCCAGAACATACCGCATTCTCGAAACGACATCATGGCCGTTTTTAACGACGCATTCACGGCCTGCACGCGCCACCTTTTTTCTTTTCTCTTCATGTAAAAGGTAATATTGTATACGCTCGATTAATTCCTTTTTATTACTGAAAAAATCGGCTTCAATTCCCCTTTGGAAAAGGCTCTCCAGGTCTTCGGAATGCTCTGAAAGTAAAAGGGAACCGCTCGCAGGTATCTCGAAACACCTGCGCGTATAGGTATCACGGTTCAGTTTGGAAAGAAAGCAAAGGGCGATTTTTGACCCGCAGATGGCCCTATTATAGTCTTCACCCCACACGGTATGGACAGGCGCAAAACGTCTTAAATTCGGCGATTTTACCAGCCGGTGGTTCCATTCCTCGGGATGTCCATATAACCTGAGTTTAATGTTGAGTCCGGCCAGTTCCTCCAGGCATTCCAGCCTCCCGTCCCTTTCAAAGTGACCGATAAAAACCACGTCTGAAGAAAAATCTCCAAGTTCACCTGCAGTCAATGGGACGGGATAATTATATTCGGGAACAAACCACGAACGCAATAGCGCGACCCTTTTGGCCCCGTTTGTCCTGAAGTCCTCAAGATTACGGCGACGGTAGGCAAAAACAATATCATAGTCAGGCAGACAACGCAGGAAATGTTTCCACAACGAATACGGATGCTTTCCGGAGAAAGGATCATCATTATTGTATCCGGCTATCCTGGTTTCCGGCATTTCAGCCTTGATTCTCCTTAAGGTAGCGGATTTTATATGCGTTCCCCTGTATATGAATATCATATCCGGCTTGAATGACAGGACTT
>JAFGKU010000209.1 GCA_016928415.1 Spirochaetales bacterium | reverse complement strand
TCATCATTTCTAAATCATATCTAAATATAGAAAATAAAAAAGTTCGAACGAAAAAAATAATGAAGAGGTTTTAAAGTCTTTGCGGACTTTGCGATCTTTGCGAGATATATTCTTCTCTTCTCTTCGCGTATTTCAGCATCCCATGTTATGGCATCATATATGAAAATCTGGTGCGTCTTGCCATCGCACCAGGACCCGGATACATCTGCTTTTCAAATATGAAAATCAGATGTATCTTTATCCCCCGGTTTCTGGATGTAATTTTCGGGTTGGTAGGTGATGATGCTGTTGGGGGGGACGGAGTGGAGGAGCCAGACGTTGCCTCCTATGGTCGAACCCTTTCCAATGACCGTTTCGCCGCCCAAAATTTTGGCACCGGCATAAATGGTGACATCATCCTCGATGGTGGGATGCCTTTTATGGTCGGTCTGTTCCTTTTTAACGCTTAACGCGCCCAGGGTCACCCCTTGATATATTTTCACATTGTTCCCGATGATTGTGGTCTCTCCCACAACAACCCCCGTTGCATGGTCGATAAAGAAGGATTCACCGATTGTGGCGCCCGGATGAATGTCCACGCCCGTCTTGCCGTGTATGTATTCACTCATGAGCCTGGGGATAATGGGAACATCCCTTTCCCAGAGCAGATGGGCAAGCCTGTAAACCATAATCGCCTCCATGCCGGGATAGGACAGGATGACTTCGTCTATGGAACGGGCGGCGGGGTCTCCGCTTAAGGCCGCTTCGACATCCAGTTTTACCTTGCGCCTGAGCTCGGGAATTTCGGTAAAAAGGTGCTGGACAGCCGATTCGGCATCTTCACGGCAGCTGCAGTCAATACCGCAGTTCTTGTCCTTTTTCCTGCAAATATAGCGGTAACTTTTTTCCACTTCATCCGTTAAGTCCCTGGCAAGCCGGGTGATCTTCTCTCCCATGATATACCTGATATTCGTTTTGTTTAGATTGACTTCATCCCTGTATCCGGGAAATATCACCGATTCCAGGTTTTCCACAATACGGATGATGGATTGCCTGGAAGGCAGGTTAGCCCCTTCAATATGATTAATCCCCCCCAACTCGTCATAGGATTTCAGGATATTGTCAATAATGGCATCAATACTTTCGAACATGTAAAACCTCCGTGTATAACTAACCTATACTGAAAATACTTTACTGTTTTGTCAAGATTGCAGGCCGTAAACATGCATTACATTTGCGTGATTTAATTTGATTTTTATGAATTTCCGTAGTATAATGGAAGCGGGAAACATCTCGAAAAACATCCTTAATTGTAAATTTAGGAAGTGGGATTCCCGAAATTCAAGCCTTAGTCAAACGCTAAGGTAAATTTTGGATTGTGAGATAATAAAGCTTTAGGGGTGTTAAAAGTTAAAAAATGAGAAATACTAATATCAAATATTTATCCGAAGTATTAGCGGATAATTCATTTAAAACAGTCCTTAAAGAAGCCAAAAGTATTTTTCTCAATTATTATACCAAGGCGGGTTTTAACAATGTAATAAAAATTTATAAAGGCATAAAAAATCTTTTTGAAGGTAAATTCCCGGGCTACCAGGCATGCAATACGGAGTATCACAATCTCGACCATACAATGGCCACATTCCTGACAACCATACGGCTGCTTGACGGATACAATATCAATAAAAATGTCATACCGGAACCCGTCGCGGTTAACCTGCTGATCGCCACCTTTTTTCATGATACGGGGTATATACAGGAGGAAGGCGATATAGAAGGCACGGGCGCCAAATATACCTCCAATCACGTTGAACGAAGCATGGATTTTCTTAAAAACCATCACCAAAAATTCAGGATTTCGCCTGAAGATACGGAAATGATTACCCGCATCATACAATGCACGGGGCTGAATGCGGATATCAGTACCATTACTTTTTCATCAATAGATGAAAAAACGGCAGGCGTAATTCTCGGCACCGCCGATTTACTGGGCCAGATGGCCGACCGCACTTACCTGGAAAAGCTGCTGTTTCTGTACTATGAATTCAGGGAAGCCGAAATACCGGGTTATCACACGGAATTCGACATTCTCAGAAAAACGGTGGATTTCTACGAAATCACCAAGAAGAAATTCACCACTGACTTTATGGGCGTCTATATTTTCGACCGCTACCATTTTCAAAAAAGGTATAATATAGACAGGAATTTATACCTCGAAGCCATAGACAGGCATATAGCGTATCTGCATAAAATAATTGCCGATTCAAGCACCAACTTCAGGCACAAGCTCAAACGGGGCAATTGGCGGGAGAAAATTAAAAATTTATTTCACGGGCCAAAACAACCGGCCGTCAATTAACCGTCTTTTTTCCCGAGGTCCTCATATCTTTTCAGTACGGCCTTGCCATGGAAATACAAATCCTCTTCCTGGGCAAACCTGTTTATTTTTACGGCATGTTTCATGAGGGCTTCCTTCGAATAATAGATTAAAGAAGATTTTTTGACAAAATCATAAACACCCAATGGCGAAAAAAATCTTGCCGTGCCCCCGGTAGGAAGAATGTGATTCGTTCCCGCCCAGTAATCACCCACGGGTTCGGAAGAGTACTGGCCCATGAATACGGCTCCCGCATTTGTTATGGCATCCAGAACCTGTTTCTCGTTTTTAACAATGATCTCCAGGTGCTCCGGCGCAATTTCATTGACAATGGCCGCCCCTGTCATGATGTCCGGCACGATGAAAATGGCCCCGAAATCATCCAGAATTTTCCTTACCTTGTCACCGTAGTCCACTTCCTTTAGAAAAGCTTCCATATAACGGTTAACGTCCCCGGCTAGGCCCGGTGAATCGGTAACCAGAATGGCGCTTTCGAATCCCGTTCTGTGTTCGGCCTGGCTCAGAAGGTCCAGGGCCACCCATTCGGGGTTTGCGTTATCCTGGGCAATCACGACAACTTCCGACGGCCCGGCAATCATGTCTATGTCCACGTAACCGAAAACTTCCCGCTTTGCCAGGGCGACATAAATGTTGCCCGGTCCCACTATCTTGTCCACACGGGGAACGCTTTCCGTACCGAAAGCCAGGGCGGCTACGGCCTGCGCCCCGCCCGCCAGGCGGATGGTATCAACTCCCAGTATCGACAAAGTAGCGCCTATCACGGGATTGGCGAAGAATTTCCCCGGGGGCGTCACGGCTATGATTTCCTTCACTCCCGCAATCTGCGCCGGTATTATGTTCATGAGCACCGATGAGGGATAAAAGGCCCTTCCCCCCGGAACATAGACGCCGACCCTGTTGATCGGCAGAATCCGCTGGCCCAGTTTTACACCGTCCGGGAAATCCTTCAGCCAGGACTCCTGCTTCTGATTTTCATGAAAGGCCCGGATATTGTCCCTCGCTTCCTTTAAAATGGCAAGCAGGTCAGGGTCGATTTTCCCGGCGCACCCGGAAAAATAATCCGCGCCAGCCTTGAAAGTATCAACGGTCAAATCAACGCCGTCCAGTTCCCTGGTATAGGAAAAGAGGGCTTTATCCCCTTCCTTTTTCACCCGTTCGACAATTTTTTTAACCGTCTCCTCAACTTGCGTATGGACTTCCTTTCCCCTGTTTAAAAAAACGTCAAGCTGGCTTTGATCCTTGTCATATTCAATTATTTTCATCCGCTCCCTCACTGCTTAAGGATTTTTTATAAGAAACTTCCACAATCTCGAATTGCAGGCTGTTTAGTATTTTCAGAATTTTATATCCCGTTTCCGTTACCCTGGTCTCCTCGCCTTTGAAAATGGCTATATGCGTGGCATCCACTTCATCCTGTCCCAGCGCGGAGTCGACAGGCAGCCAATCTCCCGCAAAAACTTCGTTCCATGCATGGAACATAAAACCGTTCCATCCCGTATACACCATGCCGAAACATACCTTAACAGGGATTCCGCGTGCACGGGCAAGAGCGGCAAACAGCATGGCATATTCCGTACAATCACCCTTTCCCTGCTCCAGGGCTTCCAATGCCGAAGCAAATCCCAGTTCATAAGAAGGCGACAACACCTGCCTTACTTTACGTGATATTTTCCGGCTTAAAATCGCTATGTTCTTTTCATCCGGCGCTATTTCTCCTGCCAATTTTATAATCCCGGCATCTTTGGATTGAATCATATCCGAAGACTCAAGATACGGCAGCAAATCCCCTTTTTCCTTTTCCGGCAGGGGTAATGTTCCGGTGAATTTCCCGGATTTACCTGCCGATTCCACAATTAAATGAAAGCCGTTATCGGTCGGGATGGCTTTCTGAAAGGCGTCGTTAATAAAAAAATTTTCATCAAGCTCCTCCCGGCTCACTACATTGATTTCAAGCCTTCGTATTGCCCCGGAATTCAACAGAATTTTATCACTCTTTACCGTAGTCGAAAGCATGCGAAGTCCTGAAAATTCCGACTCCGCCGTTTCCCTGTCAGACCTGACAAGGGAAATACCCAATCCGGACATATCCATCCGCAGCGTTTCGCCCTCTTCCGAGAGATAACTCAAGGCGGTATAGGGAACACTCGATTTATAAGTGTATTTTACCTCAAAGGCGTCTTTCGTTTCACCGTTAATTTCGATCCCCTTGTTTCCCAGCACTTCCAGGTCAATGGAAATAAAATCACTGTCAACATCACTGTAGATACTGAAATTCCTTTTCATGCCGGCCTTGAATCCCTCCGAAAGCAACTGCTCGGTCATGCTTTCCTCACACATGAAATTATCGGGCAGGGAAAGAACTTCGGTTCCCGTTGCCTGCCCTTCCGTGATGGTCAGGTCCAGTTTGTCCCCGGCAATGATGCCCGTAAAAGTTTTATTTTTCATCCCCGTCATTTCCCTGTTAAAATGAAAGCCAAGGGGTTTGTAAGCCGGGTCGGTATAATAAATGTCGACGTTGTAACTTTCCATGTTGACGTTGAAGCGATTAATCTTCATATACATCTCATTTTTATAGGCATACGCTTTTTGCCCCTGAAAAACCGTGTCTTCACGAAAGGAGTGCATGTACCCGATTTTATCGCCGAGCATATACACCTCCATCCATGATTCCTCTTCCTTTTGTTCGTCTGACGTGCTGTTATCCGAAGCAGAAACGGGCGGGCAGATCGTTATAAAGAAAACCGGTATAATTACAAAAAGTAAAAACTTAAAAAAGGACTTCATCATCGCGCGCTCCTAACAAATTCTGGGCAGCATTTCCCCGTACAGCATATCCACGATCCTTTTGCCTCCGGACCTGGTACGCAGTATAACCTTCCCATCCAGGCTCCCGTCCACTTCCCCGACGATGCAGGCATCACGCCCCAGCGGATGCGCTTTCAGGAGGTTCAGGATTCCGTCAGCGCTTTGACCGCTTACCACCAGAACGGCCTTGCCTTCATTGGCAACATAAAGCGGGTCGTAACCGGACATTTCACAGAGAACCGTCACCTCGTCCCTGACGGGGACAGCTTCCTCATGAAGCATGATACCAAGGGGTTTACCCTGGACAAATTCATTCAAAACAGTGGCCAGGCCGCCGCGCGTGGGGTCACGTACAATTCTCACGCTTTCGGCGAAATCGCTTTTAAACAGGGGGGAAAGCAACCCGTTTAAGGGGGCACAGTCACTTACCAGGTTCGATCGAAGGGGAAAATCATTGCGCGCGGTGAAAATAGCCATCCCGTGGTCACCGATGGTACCGGTGCAGATGACTTTATCTCCGGGTGAGATCAAATCCGCAGAGAAGGCGGGCAGCCGGGGATCAATGAAACCGACCCCGGATGTATTCACGAAAATACCGTCAGCGCTTCCCTTGCCTACCACCTTGGTATCCCCCGTAACAATCCGGACGGAAGCCTCGTTTGCCGTATCCCTGATTGATTTTAGAATACGGTTTAAGTCCTCCTCGGGAAAACCTTCTTCCAGGATAAAGGCAAGGCTGAGGAAACGGGGGGAAGCGCCCATAACAGTCAGGTCATTGACCGTACCGCATACGGCAAGCCTGCCGATATCCCCCCCGGGAAAGAAAACGGGATTCACCACATACGAATCCGTCGTAAACGCGAGCCTTCCTTCCTCCGAATCCAGGACAGCCGAATCCCCGAGAGAATCAAGATGCTCATTGGACAGCAGGGGGAGAAAGGATTTTTGTATCAGGTCATGGGTCAGCTTGCCGCCGTTCCCATGGGCCAGGGTGATCGTTTTTTTCATTAGAACTGAAAAGGTATCATGATTGACAGGTAATAACAAGAGTGTTAAATCATTATCTTAACACCGGCTTATTTTTCATTGAAAACCTCTACCCTGTTTCTGCCAAGATGCTTTGCCTTGTAAAGGGCGGTATCGGCCCGGTCGAGAATCACGGACAGGGTTGGCTTCGGGTCAGCCGTTTCAACGACACCGATGCTGACCGTTACCGTAAGCTTTTGGCCTTTCAATTCATACGCTTCTTCCTCAATCCGCCGCCGGATTCTCTCCGCAATCAGGATCGCGGAAGCCCGGTTGACTTCGGGCAGAAGCACGGCAAATTCTTCACCCCCGTATCGCCCGATGACGTCATGCCCCCTTAAAACCTCCAGGCAGCAGCGTGAAATGCCCTTTAAAACCGTGTCGCCGCTTTCATGGCCGTATTTATCATTCACATCCTTAAAGTGATCAATATCCAGCATCAATGCGGATAATGCGGTCTTTTCCGAAAGATGAACGGCCAGCATCCTTTCTCCCATTTCCAGGAAGTAACGCCTGTTATACAAGCCGGTAAGACCGTCACGGTTGGCCAGTTCCGTTAAATTCTCCTTCTGGCTCAAGAGCCTTTCTTCCTTGAGTTTGAACTCGGTTATGTCTTCCTGGATGGCGACAAAATTGGTGATGGCCCCCCCCTCGTCCTTGATGGGCGAGATGACGGTAAGCGCCCAATACGTGCTGCCGTCTTTTTTTCTGTTTAAAAACTCGCCTTTCCATTCGAAACCCGACCGGATGGCCGTCCACATCTTTTCATACACCTCCCGTTTTGTATTCCCGGTTTTCAACAAATTGGATTTCTTACCGACCACCTCGGAAAACGAGTATCCGTGAAAAGAAAGAAATTTGGGATTCGCGTATTCGATGACCCCGTTCGTATCCGTTATTGTAATAAAACTGGCCGAGTGTTCAACGGCGAAAGACAGCTTTCCTATCTGTAAATTTTTTGAACGGAGGTCCGAATATGATTTCTCCAGCTGGCTGGTAAAAATAAGGGCATTCATAATGTGGGCCATGATAATCCGGAAAATGAAAAAAATATACATTCCCGTGTTTTTGATAAACTCAAAAAATGCAAGACCGAATTTCTGGTCTTTAAAGACAAGCGGCTCTAAAATAATGGCGTGCCTTCTGTTTTCCGGGAGCAGGTCTTTCGGAAGCAAATGGGAAGTGGGAAAAAGAAAAGACTTCACCTCGGCTTTTTGCATCTTTTCCCTGTCATACGCCAGTATTAATTTTGATTCAGGAGGTATTTGCCGGGAATCTTCCCCTTGATCCATATAAAGAGTAATATACAGACTCTGAAGGCTGAATCCATGAATTTCATCCGATATGAAGTTGAGAAGATCCTGGACATCCCTGCACATAAGCGCGCCGGTTGTCAGTTCACGATAAATCGGTAGTCCTCCCCTGTCATCATTATTGATGCGAAGAGTATTGCGTTTCTCAAGGTCGTTTAAAATGCAACGCGCGTCACTCACAAAAGTCAAGGCTTTTATAAGCCTGTCCGATCCGCTTAAATGGATAAGGCTTCGTCTCTGCATTATAGACAGTATTTTCTGCCAATACGTCCCGTCATTATTTTGTACAAGATGTTGATAGATCTTATCCTCAATTATGTTATAAAAACCGGACGGATTATCACTGTCAACGGACTGTAAAAAAGATTCAAATATATCCTTAATGAAAATTTCGTTTACGGGCGGAGAAGCCGCTTCCTTATAGAGAGATGCCGAATCTTCAAGCATTTCCTTTACGATCGAATCGGAATCGCCTGTGCCCGGAGAAACGGCTGCGGCTCCGGAAGTATCCTTTTCCCCTTGAGAACGGGTTAATCCCGGAACGGGATTGGGACAACCGCAGGAATGCCGGATTCTTAATTCCGTAGGATACGTGGTTACCTGCGGCACCTTTTTTCCCTGGATAACGGCTGCCAGCGTCTGAACGGCTTTCAGGCACAAACCATCCATCGGCTGGACTATCGTGGTAATAGTCGGGTTGAGTGTCTGGCAAAATTCAAGATCATCGAAACCCACAACGGCAATGTCTTCGGGCACACGGATATCTCTTGATATCAATTCAAAGATTGCCCCCCTGGCCATATTGTCATTCGAGGCGAAAATTCCGTCAATCTCGACTTTTCTCTCATCCAGCAGCATAGCGATGGCTCTGCGTCCCCCGTCCTCCAGGAAATTGCCCGGAAGAACAAGCTCCGGATCATAAACGATTCCATTTTCCTTCAGTGCCTGGCAATAGGCCTCATACCGCACTTTTGAATCATACAGGTGTTCCGGCCCCTTAATGATGGCAATCCGTTTCAAGCCATGATCACGGATAAGATGAGCAAGCATGGTCCTGACGCCGGTGGCACTGTCGGTAATTATTGACGGACAATCCCCGACAACCGCCGATACGCTGACAGAAGGTATATGTGAAAATCGATTAATAAAACCGACTACCTGCTCATGAGTGGAATAAAATCCCAATAAAGGCGTGCAAAACACAATCCCGTCAATAGAATCCGGTGACACCAGATCGAAAATAAAATTACGGGCAAGGCTGTCGGCCTGATCCGTATACAAAAAACCTCCGGGAAAAGTGATGATATTGAAATTCATGGCATTGGCCGCATTCTGCATACCCGTAAGCAACAGGTACTGATAGTTCGATTCAAGCCAGTTGATGAACAGGGCGATTGTAGGGATCTTTTCCCGCGCCATTTTGCCTATACCTTCCGCCTTTTAAAGGTACCTTCAAGTGAATTCCGGGCATCCTGAAGGTTTCACTTGATTTTCCGTACCTCATTATAAAATGATAAGGGAATGAAATAGTTTCTGCAAGCTTTTCAGGTCGGGGAATCAAAAGATTCAAAAAGCAGGCCCCTGGAGGAAGCAATGACGGCAAAACTGCCGATAAGCAGAACCCCGGCCGCCATTAACGGCCCGGGGCTTTTCTCCGGGGGCCTGCATTAAATTTCAGCCTATGGCTTCATTACCGCGCTCACCCGTTCGTATTCGAACACATTCAGGCAAATCGACCACAAAAATTTTTCCGTCGCCGATATTTCCCGTTCGAGCTCCCTTGATAATGGCTTCAATTGTAGGTTCGACAAAATTTTCATTTACGGCTATTTCCAGCCGTGTTTTCTTAAGCAAATTCACTTCCGTTATGATACCCCTGTACGTTTCCGTATAACCTTTTTGCTGTCCGCATCCGAGGGCTACCGAAACGGTCATTTTATGTACATCCGCATCAAACAGGGCCTTTTTGACATCGTCGAGTTTATGCGGTTGAATTAAGGCAACAATTAATTTCATTGAATCCTCCTCTTAATTAAAAATCTGGAATCCGGAATACGCTTCGTTGCCGTGCTCGCCGATATCCAGACCCTTGATCTCTTCTTCCTGTGAAACCCTGATGCCGGCCGTCTTTTTCAGAATGAACCAGACCGCGAAAGAAATGGCAAAGGTGAAACCGCCGACGGCGAGAACACCAAGTGCCTGCCTGCCCAAAAGATCAAAGCTGCCGCTTATGAACAAACCGTTACCCGTGGCCGTGCCCGTTATGCCGTCTTCGGCAAACAATCCTACGGCAAGCGTCCCGAACACGCCATTGACCAGGTGAACGGAAAGGGCGCCGACGGGATCGTCAATTTTCAATTTATCCCACATGATAACCGAGACAACAACCAGAACACCGGCAATCAGGCCGATGATGGCGGCGGAGGCGACACTGACAAAGGCGCATCCCGCAGTAATGGCCACCAATCCGGCCAGGCCGCCGTTCAGGATCATGGAAAGGTCCGGTTTTTTCAGTAAAATCCGGCTCATAACCGTGGCGCTCAATATGGCGGTGGCGGCTGCCGTATTCGTCGTTACGACAATGTGCGCGATGGCGCTTCCGTCCCCCACACCCATGGTGGATCCGGGATTGAAACCAAACCATCCGAACCAAAGCACGAGGGCACCCAGAGTGGCTATGGCCATGTTATGACCCAAAATGGGATTCGATTGCCCGTCTTTCCTGTATTTGCCGTACCTGGGACCTAAAAGAATAATCCCGGCAAGGGCGGCCCAGCCGCCGACGGAATGAACGGCCGTTGAACCGGCGAAATCATAAAAACCCAATGAGGCAAGCCATCCTCCACCCCATATCCAATGCCCGGTAATGGGATAAAGAAAAGCCACAAGGACAAAGGAAAAGATGATAAAAATAGGGAATTTTATTCTTTCGGCCACCGCTCCCGACACGATGGTGGCGGCCGTACCGGCAAAGACGAGCTGGAATATGAATTTGGCCCAGAAAGGCACTCCCGTCCAGCTGATGGCCGCATAGGCCCCCTGGTAAGCGTCTCCCGTCGCCGGGCTGTTATCCGCACCGGAGGCGAAAAACAGGCCTTCCAGTCCCATGAAACCGTTTCCGTTTCCGAACATCAAGCCCCAGCCCAACACCCAGAAGGACGCCGAGGCAATGGCAAAGACTATGAAATTTTTAGCCAGAATATTGACCGTATTTTTTGCCCGGCACAGTCCTGATTCCAGCATGCCAAACCCTGTATTCATGAAAAACACTAAAAAGGCGGTAAACAAAACCCAAACAGTGTCAATGGGGATCTGGAAGTTAATACTGGGTTCAGCATCCTGCGCATTCAACAAAGGAACTGCCAAACAAAATAAAATTAATATGAAAAGAATGACCTTTTTCCTTTTCTTCTTTAGCATAAAAATCCTCCTGAAATTTGTCTTGATAAATAAATATGCAATTATAGGGCCAAGAATATTATTTATATTGTGAGAAAATATAAGTCTTTATGAGAAAAAGAATTACAAAACAAGAAAAAAATGTTCAAATACGTAGGTTAGCTAAGTCATACTAACGAATAAGTAGTTAATTTATATAATGCCTACATTTATGTAATAAAATTACTATTTTATAAGGAAAAGCTGTTAATTCATCCTTCATCTACAGGAATAATAGGCAAGGATGCCTGCCATTTAAAGGTAGCCACCGTCTGTCCCGGGAGGTTTATCCTGAACTGGATATCCTGGCATTGAACGGTGAACCGCTTTTCCTGTTCATCAGAATTTACGGCCACACAAACAATGGAATTATCCGGATTCAGGAAAGCGACTGCGGTGATACCGCTTAACGCGATGGCCTTCGAATCAATTCTCTTCGCGTCCGGCTGGATGAATTTGGAAAACTGGCCCAAAATGTAAAATTCGGGAATAAACCAGTATTTTTCGTGATTTTTTGAATCCTGGATAACGAGAGTCGGACCGGGCGGAAACGGCCCGTTATTCGGTTTCCTGTCACTGTCAAGCATGGTAACCCAGGATGTATAAGACCTGGACCAATTCCTGAAATACTCGGCTACACGCGCGGCGCCGGCGGTTCCCCAGGTTGAGCGTTCCGAGAAAAAGATATCCTTGTCCGGATAAAGGGCATGCAGCTCGGACATGACGGAAGGTTCTCCATTGTAATCATGGAAAGCGATGCCGTCCGTTAACTGCCCGGCTTCACCGTCCTTGAGAATCTCGCCCGCATAGCGTAATCCCATGTCGAAATTATGATCCAGTATCCAGATTTTTGTCTTCAAACCGCCGACTGTGAATTCCTTTTTTACCGCCTTTAAAAGGTCACGTTCCTCTTCCCAGGTGTAAGCACAACTTGGATAATTCCCAGTGTCCACTTCGGGTTCATTCTGCAATGTAAAGGCATAAACCGGTATTCCCGTCTCTTCATAGGCTTTTACAGCCATTGCATAATAACGGGCCGCTGTCTCGTAATATTCGGGTTTAAGCTTGCCCCCGCTCATTTTACCCGTTGTCTTCATCCAGCCCGGAGGACTCCAGGGGGAGGCGAATATTTTGATTTTCGGATTAAAGGCAAGAGCCTCCTTGATAACGGGGATAATATTATGGTCAAAATCCTTTTTTATGGAAAAACGCCTGAGTTCAGGGTCAGCCTGCCCTTCAGGCATATCATCGTAGGAATACCACGGCAAACCGGTAAAATCCGAAGTGCCGAAACAGATACGGATGATATTAAGTCCGATTCCCTGGTCGGGGTCAAACAATGCCTTGAGTACCTCCCGGCGTGCCGGTGCCGGCATCCTGGCAAGATTAAAAACGGTAGATTCCTCAAGCGACGTGCCTATTCCTAAAATGCTTTGATAAGCTTTACCGGGTTCCACCTCCAGGATGCTTCCTGTAATATTCTCTTTCTTTTCCAGGCGGATGTCCCCGTTCATGGTAAGCTTTAATTCCGTTTCCATCGTCTTCTCATACCAGTCACCGCTTCCGGGTTCCTTCTCGGTACTCATACAGACACAGGCAAAGCCTTTTTTTACCAGGCAGTCCGCTCCAGGAACCGGTGTCATGGATATTAATGTAATTGGAAAATTTCTCATGCTTTCCTACTCTTTTGAATAGTTACCAATTATGCCGCTTTCCGTCAATCCCAGGACTTAAATTATCGTGTGATTTTTATTTCACCCTATCTTGGAAGCTTCAAATCTTCTATATTATGGATTCGTTTATTCAATGAGGTTCCAATCAGTTTTATAAGCAGGAGCGTTTCCTGATAGAGCGTGCGCCCCAATTCCTCGCTTACCTTGAAATTCAGCCGGTCAAAATCCTTTTTACGTTTTTCCATCCTGTTTTCAAGAATTTCCCTGATAGATCCCGGTTTGCCCATTATTCCGCGCAGCATACCCATGAGACCGAGCCTGTCCAGCGCGTCCGCATCATAAACGATTTTTTCCTCGACTGTCTGGGGAGGGAGCTTGGATGTCTCCGTATGCCGGACCACTATCCTGACAATCTTATGGATCGTTTCCTTGTCCACCCAGGATGTTTGTAAAAAGGACTCGGTAATACTGCCTCCGACCAGTCCATGCAGCGCTCCCGACGGTGCGCCGACCCGGCCTATATCATGAAAAAGGGCGCCCATGATCAATACAAACGGATCCACCTTGTCTTCAAGACGTTCCGCAATATCAATGGAATACCGGGCTACCTCCAGGACATGTGAGTAATCATGCCCTTCGCTTTCCGAATGCTTCTCCTCGATAAACTCCCTGACAACATAAATCAGGTCCACTTCCTTCTTGGTCAATTTACGGGCAAACATTTAGACTCCTTATAAAAATAATAATAATCACAACAATGCACATTATTTCCCGTTCACGGCGCTTATTGGTCAAGGCCTGAACTCAACCTGCCCCAGATTAACGATTCCGTATACTTGATATTCGTTTCCCGCAGCCGGGTTGATACGATTTTAGCTATATTTTTCATGACAATATACCCGATCCGGGAATGGGTTTCCACAAGTTTTTCAAACGCATCCGCCTCCAGAAGGAACATGGTGGAATTACCCGCGGATTTAGCCGTGGCCGAACGCGGGGCCCGGTCTACAAGTGACAATTCCCCAAAGACCTCCCCTTCACGAATGACACAGACTGTCGCCAGTTCCGAATCGATACCAATATTCATCTGGATGTCCACCTGCCCCAGGACGAGAATGTACATACCACAATCCGTGGAATTCTCACCAAACACTACCGCGCCATTATCATAGCTTTTTTCCGTACAGATACCGGCTACCGTCCCGATTTCCTTGTCATCCAATCCTTCAAAGATGGCGCTTTTTTTCAGCGCATTCAGCAAATCCATCCAATCCTCCTTTATATAAAACACACGGTTTCTCAAACACCCTGCTATACCAATATTCTTATACCTGCCTATAATGATAGGCGAACAAATTCCGTACGTCAAGTAATACAAGCTGTCTTAAAAAGTATTAAATCAAAGGAACGGGCCGCGCCACGGCAAAACCCTGCACGTGGTCCACACCCAGGGACGATATTTTCTTCAGGATATTCTCGTTTTCCACAAATTCCGCTATGGTCTGAAGACCTAGTTTATGACCTATGTGATTGATCGTCTCCACCAGGAGCAGGTCAACGGGATTGTCAATCATGCCCTTGACAAAACTGCCGTCTATTTTCAGGTAATCGACGGACAGTAATTTAAGGTAATTGAAGGAACTCCATCCGCTTCCAAAGTCGTCCAGTGAAAACTGGAATCCGAATTTTTTCAATTCATGAATAAGCCGCGATACCCTGGAGATATTTATGATTGCCTGCGTCTCCGTAATCTCAAAACAGATGGAATTGGCGGGAACGGGCATATCACGGCACTTTTCGATGACAAAACTCAAAAATTCTTCATTGCTCAAAGACCGGCCGGAAAGATTTATGCTGTACCGCCGCTTGTTATCCTCCATCTTTTTGTGCACAATATCGAATACCCTGTTGATTACCCATTTATCGATGTCCGGCATGATATTGTATCTTTCCGCAAGGGGAATGAAACGCCCGGGCGCAATCAGTCCGCCGTCCTCACCTATCATGCGGACCAGTACTTCTATATGCTCCGAGCCGTCCTCGTCCCCGGATACGGGCTGTATCTTCTGCATGTACAGGCAAAACCGGTCCTCTTCCAGCGCCTTGGTAATGCTCGGCAGGAAAAGAATTTCACTTTGAAGCTTGGTTACATCCTCGTCCTTGGGATTATACACCTTTATCTTGTAACCGCCGGACTGTGTGGAGAACGCGGAAGCTATTTCGGCATTGCTCATTGCCTGGGCCTCATCCTCCGAATTTTGATCTATGGGTACTATGCCGACGCTTATGTCAATTTTATAGGTATTTTTATCGAATACAAACGGAAGTTCCTTTAAGTGGCTCCTGACCGTTTCTATGATGGTACAGGCGGTATCAATGGGACAGGAAAGAAGAAGCAGCCCGAACTGGTTCGTACCGACCCGGGAAAGGACATCACTGGCACGTATGGCCTCTCCTATAATATTTGTCACATGCCTGAGAAGATCGTCGCTTCCCGGCTGTCCGTGAGAATCATTGACGATCTTGTATTGGTCCACCTGGACGACGCACAGGGCATGGGTTTTCAATTCGTTCTTCGCCGCATTGATCTGATCCGCCAGCAGTTCTTCAAAAGAGATGCGGTTGATGAGTCCCGTGGCAATGTCGCGCGTTGACTGGTAGTCGATTTTCCTGGACATCTTCTGCATTTCGCTCACGTCATGGCAGGTAACGATAACTCCCGTAATTTCCTTGTTCGTTCCGATCAGGGGTACGGCGGAAATCTCATTCTCATACTCTTCTCCCGTTCTACTCCTGATGTTAACCAGTTGGGGAAAACGGACAGGCCGTTTTTCATTCATTACCTTTTCAACGAGGGTTTCAGCGGAAGCATTTCCGGAATGACCCTCTATCCTGCAGATTTCACCCAGCTTCATACCGCATGCATCGAACAGCTTTATTCCGGTTATTGAACAGGCCGCCCTGTTCAGGTAGGTAATCGTCCCATTGGCATCCGTGACAATCACACCGTCGCTTATGGATTCCAGAATTGTAACGGCCCTTTGTTTCTCCCTGAAAAGGGCATCTTCAACCAGCTTACGGTCTGTTATATCTTGAAACATGCCCAATGACCCAATCACTTTTTTCCCCGATTCATCCCAGACGGGAACGCTTGAGTCATTGATCCACTTGATTGTACCCGTCGCCGTCTTCATTTTCAAGTCCGCCCTGAAAAAGCTCATTTCACCTCTTTTAAAGGCATCGTCGCATTCCTGGCCGTCCTCAAAACCGGAATTCCTGGGTATTATAATTTCTTCAATCAGGGAAGTGAGTTTCGTACGGGTAAGCTCGCTTGGTGACAGCCCAAGTACGTCCTGTATTTTATGGCCCATGAATACGTATGTATCATCGTCAAAATTGAGGCGGTAGGGTATGAGATTGGCGTTTTCAATGGCAAGCCGGTACAGGGAATCCTGTTCCTTCAGCAGCTTTTCGGTGGATAACTTTAATTTGTATGATTCCGAATTCTCCGAAAGTTTCTGCCTTAAAGCGGCTATTTCTTCCAGCAGTTCCTTCTTGGTTTTCAGGTTATCCGGTTTATTGGTGCTCGAGTTTCCCATAATGAGTCCATTAATAGTATACGCAAGAATCAGGCCCAATTCAAGAAAAATATACATTATTACAATTTATCATACACTTTATGCCTTTCAGGCCGTTAAAGCAACGTGCGAATAAACACGATCCCCTTCCTGCCTCTTGAATATATCATTCAACCTGCGTAATATGAAGCATTATCACCCGTGCACAGGGAGGGAAGCATGGCAAAATCACAAAAATCAGGCTATCAAATAACGGAAAAACCGTTCTACGTTCCCATCCGGGACGAGGTGATAATATTCGAAAGAGCCTTCAGCGAAAAAATTCCGGTTCTGCTTAAAGGGCCGACCGGATGCGGCAAGACGCGTTTCGTCGAGTATATGGCCTATCACCTTTCAAAAAATTCAAAGGGAACCGGCCTGCTTTTTACCGTTGCCTGCCACGAGGACCTGACAGCGCGCGACCTTACGGGCCGTTACATCATGAAAGGGGGCGAAGCGGTTTGGATCGACGGACCGGCCACCCTGGCGGCCAGGGAAGGCGGCATACTCTACCTGGACGAGGTTGTTGAGGCCAGGAAGGACGTAACCGTCATACTCCACCCCTTAACAGACCACAGACGAATGCTCCCCATAGAACTGCTGGGCGAACAGGTAAAGGCCCCCGAAAGCTTCATGGTCGTTCTTTCCTACAATCCAGGCTACCAAAGCGTCCGGAAGAACCTCAAACAGTCCACCAAACAACGTTTTATCGCCATCGATTTCGCCTACCCGCCGCCGGAAAAGGAAATCATCATTATCACGACGGAAGGCGCCGTGGACCGGCAGACGGCGGAAAAGCTCGCCCTCCTCGGCAACGATATACGCAACATTTCCACCATCGACCTGGAGGAAGGCGTAAGCACGCGCAGCCTGATTTATGCCGCCAGGCTTATCAAGCAGGGCATGCAGCCGCGGAGGGCCTGCTCGATAGCCATTGCGCAGGCGATTACGGACGAAAAGGACGAAATCGCCGCGTTGGAAGTAATCATAGACAAAATTTTCAGATAATATAAGGTGCGTCATTAACGATGAACGATCCCTTGAATGAAATCATGAGGCGTAAACCCCAACTTTCCCAGTTCTACCAGAACGCTCTCCATGTCGCTTCACATTACGGACCGGTGAACCATGAAATAACCGCGGCCTTGAAAAACCTGGCCTATGCCTCCGAATTCCTTTACATCAATATCGAAGCACTCATACCGGTTCTTCTCCAGAGAAACGAGCTGGCCGTTTTTTCCAGTCTCCTTTATTCACTGGCAAAAACAAACCATCGCTTCGCCGCTGCCTTCCTTACCCATTACGGGAAACTGGCGTTGCCTTTGAGTACCATAGCAGACGGTATATCATTTCTTACATCCCAATGCGCTAATAAAGTCAAAAACGGTGAAAAGGTTCTCGTCTCCTGCCTTGGTGCGGATGGCCCGGGGAAATGCCTGTTCCTGTTGAGGCAATGGGGTTGCATCGCTTCCTTCTCACCCGGTATTGTCGCGGAAAGTTTCAGATTATATGAAAACAGGCTGAAGCAGTTGAACTGGGCTCTTCTCTCACAATGGTTTTCCCGCGCCGAAGACCTTTTTACAAGCAACAGGAGCGAAGAAGCCACACAATTTCTCCTGCTCCGTTCAAAGGAAAGCAGGCGCCTGCTGGGCATGAATAACGTGGTCCTTGATGATTATAAAAAGGTGCTTAAAATATACTGCGCCAGCCTGTCGGGACGGGATATGCTGATACTGGGATTGAACCTGTCACAGTTCAACATGAAGACACCGTACACGGACGGTACGTCCATTTTCCTGCCGGATGAAATCGGTTTTTTCACCAACCCGGAATTGAACGAAAGAACGTACACGGCCCTGGCCGCCATACAGGCCGCCTCCATCCAGATGGGCACATTCACCCTGGATCTGGAAAAAATTTCTTTCCGGACCGAATTGCAGGACAGGTACGGGCTCCTCCTTCCTGCAATCAAGGATAATGTCAACAGGCAGTACAAGGGCATTGCGCAATCGGTAAGGGAGAGAGAAGACGGTGAACTCGAAGTCGTGTTCCCGAACGACAAAAAGATCCTCGTATTGAACACGGAACATGAAAAACTTTTCTATAGTTTTCCCTCGCCGGACTTTGCCAAGGAACTCTTCACACTCGTGGAGAATACGCGGATAGAAATCCGGCTTGCCGGCCGGTACCCGGGATTAAAGGAAGACTTTGAATTAACGAATACACATCTGTTCAAGGCAAGGCCCGGGGTCCGCGTGAATGAAAAGGATGACCGGCTTAAAAAATTCATGGCTGTCCTGGAATGCCTTATCCAATACTCACTGAAAAACAAGATAAAGGCGGAAATAAATGATCCCGAATTATTGAAAATCATACAGGATGTCATCAACACCTATAGAATTATATATAAGCCGGGGAAAAAAGTGGAAGACAGCGCGTCCGTACTGTTTCAACTGTACAACCTGTTTTATGATAATTTTCCCATTACGGGTTATTTCACACGCAACGATGCCAGGGATCTGTTTCCCCAGTCGGTCAAACCCTCCTATTTCCCGGAAATCGTTCAGGACATTACGCCGGACCTTTTGAAGGAAAACGAGGCAAACCAGTTCGTACCGGAGGAAGGCGAGGGAGAGATGACCATCGACCTCACATCGATGCGGGAATCGGACGCCAGACCGGATGACCTGAGACAGGCCGTGCTGAACGGTACGTACAAATTGTACCGGTACCCGGAATATAATTACACTAAAAAGGGATACGAGGAAAACCACTGCATCCTGTTTGAGAGTGTTCTGCCTTCCATGGGAGATGCCGAATTCTACCAGAAAACAATGGCAACGCACAAACTCATCTACAAGCGTATCAAAAAAAGGTTCCTGCTCATGAAGCCGGATGAAATGGAATATGTCAGGCGGTGGTACTCGGGTGACGACATTCATCTCACGGACGCCCTCGACTACTCGATTGGACTGGCAAGGGGAGAAACGGTCGACGATAAAATTTACGTGCGCAAGATAAAAAACAACAGGGATATCGCCGTTGCGTTATTAATCGATTCCAGTTCCTCAACCGATACGCCCGTTTACGGCACGAAAATAATCGACATAGAAAAACAGGCACTATGCCTTTTAGCCGGCGCCCTTTCCATTGTCGAGGACCCGTTCGGCATTTTTTCATTCTACAGTATGGGTAGACAGCGTGTTTTCATGAATATTTTAAAGGACTTCCACGAACCATGGACGGGAGAAACCCAGAAGCGCATTGAATCATTAAACCCTTATGCAAGCAACCGCGACGGCTGCGCCATACGGCACATCACGGAACGGCTGAAACAAAGAACGGAACGAACGCGGCTTTTAATCCTCCTCAGCGACGGCATCCCCGCCGACCTGGGCTACGGCGGGAGCGGGAGCTCCGATACAACGGTTTACGCCATAGAAGACACACGCCGCGCCATAATTGAATGCCGGAAGGAAAACATTATTCCGTACTGCATCACGATAGATAAATACGCAAAAAAATACATAAGCCACCTCTACGGCGACTACCATCACACCATCTTAAGCGACGTCACCAGACTTCCTGAACACCTATCCCGACTCTACTATCGGCTGACGAGGTAATAGGTAAAAATTTTTCCGTTTAATACCAGGCATTGCCTTCGTTAGTGGAACGGCAAATTCTGGTGTTTTTATATTTTGTGTAGCAAACAAACACGTTCGTTCCGGAGGCTGTTATGGCGAACAGCGAATTGTTGAAATAACTGGCATCGATAAAAAGCCGCTCTTCCTGCAGCCAGGTGAATCCATTGTCATGAGATACGGCTGATTTCAGGCCGTATGATGTATGAAGAATTCCAGCCACCAGGGACGAACCCGATACGGCGAGTTTTGAATGCTTGCTGCCATCGTTTACCAGAACCCTGAAATTCTCCTCCTGCCAACCGGCTCCATAATCGGTTGATATGGCTATTCTCAAAGCGCTATCGGTTTTATCGTAATAACTGATATATACAAAATTGCCATTCACGGCGATGGAAGGATATAATCCCGTTTCGCCGGCAGCATCAATTATTTTACTGTTTTCCCAGGATATACCGTTATTTGTGGACCGTAAAAACTTTAAATCCTTGTTGGTAGCGTCATAGTATACAAGATATATATATGGTTCATTCCAGGCCATATCCGCATAAAGACCCGTGTCTCCCGCCGTATCAAGTGTCTTCTTTTGGGAAACCGGCCAGGTGGCACCACCATCGGCTGAACCGGCCAGCTTAAGGCCGCCGAATTCCTGGTCATAATACGCAATGAAAATATCATTACCTTTAGCGCAAATGGAAGTATACATGCCGATAATGCCCTCGTCGTCGACGGTAATCCTGTCACCCGGAAGCCATGTTAATCCATTATCCGTGGAAAAAGCACATTTTAAATTGGTGTTTGACACATCCCAATAACTGATTAAAACCCGGGACCCGGATACAGCCATATCCGCGAAAAGCCCGACATTCCCTATGGCATCGACTATTATAGTATTACCGGCTGGCCATGTGGAACCGCTATCGGTTGACCTGGTAAACATTAAATTTGTGGAATCAATATCATAATAGCATGCATAGACATCGGTCAAAGAGACGGCAATGGCAGGGTTACTCAAAGCGTCAAGGGATGTAGTCTCATTCAAGACATTGACAAAATTACTTGTTGACTGAATCGTAAAGGTAAACATTCCTTCGTCCGGGTCATCATTCTCAATCGTGACCACACATTCTTTCGGGCCCAGTGAAGAAGGTGTGAAATTGATCGTACAATTGGTATATGTGTTTTTAGGTATAACCGTCAAAGAAGGATCCGAAACAGAGAATTGGGACATATCACTGCCTGAAAGGTCAATCACCGGGGTACCGGTCAAGTGAAGGTCTATACCGCCCGTATTTTTTATACAGAACAAGAACGGGAGTGTATCGGCGATACCACAGGCTCCCAAATCCAGGGTTTCACCGGAATCGATTGCATCAATATAATTCCGGAACAGGTCGATTTCAGGCTGCGACACGAGTCCCGTTCCCGTTACCGTACAATGGTAATTCCCTCTATTGGTCGGAATGGAGAGTGCCGCTGTTTTTAAACCCGGACTTTGGGGGAGAAAGATGATGTCTATTGAATAAGATTCGTTTTCCCACAGGGTCAAGGTTCCGAAGTTGTGGTAATCATCCGTAAAACTGTCCGGATCGTCACCGGAAAAGAGAATGTAATCCGTTTGATCCCCATTACCGGTCAACACCAGATCATCGATTCCGTCGTTTAACAATGTGATAGTTAGTGAACTGCCATCAACACCAACCATTGTATCCGGAAATTGAAGGCTGCCACCGGCGGGTACGTTTTCCCCGTTACAGGTCACAACCATTCGCGAACCCAGGATAAAATCACAAGAATACAACAGCAACAGGAATAGGCAGAAAAGGGAAAAAACGGTTTGTATAAAAATCGCCTTTAAGAAACGAATCATATAAAATCACTCCTGGTAATAGGGGAAAAAATCAACACCGGACAGGTCCACGGTTTCACCCGGTGAAACATAAAAGGTTTTTTCAGACACATCAACCACATCGCCTGATTTCGAAAAATAAAGGATATTGGCCGGCGCCGGATTATCCTCAAAACGAAGGCTGACGGGGGTGAGGGGCGGTTCGGACGAAGACATAAAAAGGAAGGGAATATGATTCGTGTAGAAAGCCCTGAGCCATGCCTTAACTGAACCGTTATCGAAACAAAAATAAAATTTGTCTCCCCCGGGATTGTATGTATACATGTACTCGTCATACTGCGGACAAACAATTTCCAGGTCATTATAGACAACCATTTCAGTATTTTGATTCTCGTCAAACGAATAGTGGTTGGTTATATCGGCATTACTGAATTCTCCCGTCATTACAGAACTGTAAGTTTCTCCAAGGTCGGTGTCTATATCGATATATGCTGGAAAGCTTTGTTCATTCCCGACCGGCTCAACAAGGTAAAGTTGAAATCCTTTTTTGTTATATAAAAAACTTATACCATTACCCGAT
>JAFGKU010000208.1 GCA_016928415.1 Spirochaetales bacterium | reverse complement strand
GTGAAATTGCGATACCAAACATAAATACGAATATAATTTATATTTCATTATATTTTAAGGATTCTAAAATGATTAACGGAAAAAAAAATTTGTTAGGCTTATAAAAGTCTTTGCGCTCTTTGCGGGCTTTGCGAGAAATTTTCCTTACAGAGGGTTGCTGGATAATTCTTAAAAGTATCGTTTGGCAATAAAAAAAACGGGACAAGGTTTTAAAGTCCTTGTCCCGTTTTGTATTAAATTAATATTAAAATAACCGGCTTCTTACGGAACGGTGACCGTCACGTCGTCGAAGAAAACGGTGCAGGAGCCACCGTGACCGGATGTGCCGCCATTGAGGGCGGGGTAACCGGTACGGCCGCTCCGTGTCCATGCATAGGGCCAGCTTGACGGTTCGGCCGTGCCGTCCTGCCAGACCTTGCCGTACAATGTTCCATTTTCCATTTTCAGCTTGAACCAGTACCACGTCCGGTCGCTCCAGTTGAATGTATAACTTGTACCCCAGGCTACCATGTCGTCCAGCCATTGGACCGTTGAATGGTTGTTATGGAACAGGAGGTTGTATCCCCTGCCGTCGCCCGTTCCAGTGAACAGCGATACACCGGCCCTGGCACTGTCGCCGTCCGCCCACGTATCAATATATACCTTGGTCATGACCGTATGGTTGCTTCCGAGGTTCAAGCCGCTGCCGCTGACAATCGCCTTGCACGGGTCACCCTGTGACGTGGAATCCTGCCTCAATATGCCGCCGCTTTCGCTCCAGCTGCCGCCGTATGTTGTCCAGGCGCTTCCAATGGTATTATCATTGAAATTTTCGGAAAATCCGGTTGAAACTATCTGGGTAGGCGTCGGAGTAGAAGTCGCAGCATTCGTGTTTGTCGGGGTTGCCGTAGGTGCGGCCGTACTGCCGCCTGAGCCGTATACTTCGAATTCCCATAAGGAATAACCCCACTCGGTACCTCTCGCCGTTCCGTACATCCTCACATACCTGCCGCTGCCGGAAACACCACTTATATCGTCTACGCCTCCCGTTTCATTTGAGGCGGTGTAAATCGTTGTCCATGAATTGGCGTCACCTGAAACCTGGATCTGGTATGCCGAGCCGTACGCCGCTTCCCAGTTCAGCACTACACGGGAAATGTTATATACGGCACCCAGGTCCACCATGATCCATTGGGGGTCGCTGAACGCGCTGGACCATCTTGTGCCCGTATTCCCGTCAACGGCATTGTTCGCCGCGTACGATGCGGTTTCATCCGAAGAGGATTCAGCCGGCCTGTTCAAAGCCAGGTTCGTATTCGCCGGGGGTGATGTGGAAGAAGGAGTTGCCGTTATGATTGCAGTCGGCGTCGGTGTATTGGCAGCCGGTGGCGTAGAAGTGGGAGTATTGGTTGCCGGAGGAGTTGAGGTCGGGGTAGGCGTCGCCGGTGTAGTTACGGTAACGTCTAACTTGTCAAGGTTCGGGCCGCCTGCATCCGTGTTCGCCGTCAACCTTACGGTATTGTTACCGGCGTTTAAATACACGGAACGCGTTTCGGTAACCCAGGTGGTCCAGCCCCCGCTTGCCGAAAACGCGGCGTTACCGGCAACGGTTCCATTGACGCGCAGTTCGCATTGCCTGTTTGTTCCGGCCGCGTAACGGAACGATAAATTGCAGGTTCCTGCCTGGGCCGCATAGACGTTATTCCATTCGCCGTATGTCCCGTTCCCTCCAAAATCAAGATAGCCCGTACCGGTATAACCTGTATGCTCGGAAGCGACAGCGCAACCGGACTGAGAGGAAAAATCCTCCGCCTGAACGGTCACTGGAACAGACCCTCCCTTTGCCAAGGTAACATTCCTGGATACAACCGTGTTATATGAACCGTCAGGGGTAAAATCGAACTGGAAACGCAGGGTATCCGAATCGTAGGAAAAATTACTCACTACAGCGCCGGAACCCGCCGTGGCCGCTACCGGTGTGGCGGAATAGCCGATGATGGTCGCTTTTTCGTCCGGATTATTCTGGTCAAAGGGACCGAACTGGACCGTAACGGTCATGGAATCGGCGGTCTCGGAAATTCCAGAAATCCTTTTTGTACCCGCCGTCACCCATTTACCCTTGTCACCTATCAGGCCTATTCCCGAGGTACCTATCGGGGTAATGACGTAATATTCCCAACCCGTCACATTGTCCGTGACGGTGTTTGCCGCATTTGTCAAAAAACCATTGTTGTCAAAATACCGGTAGACATACACATTGCCGGAAAGGCCGAAATCGACCGGTTTGAAATCATAAGAACCACTGGCCCAGTCAAAGACATAAACGATTTTTTTGCCGGTGATATTGGAATAGGTAAAGGCGGTAATTGATTCATTCCCGTCCCTTGCCCTGCGTACGTACGTATCGTCACTGGGAAGGATGGGGACGTCCGGTTTGACAACGACGCCGTCCCGCCGTACCGCTTTCAGGATGTTGGCATAATTTTCATAACCTATCTGGTCTTCCATGCCGACCATGCCCGCCGAAAGCACACAGAGCAGGAAACTCTCCCCGTCATTGCTGTCAAACACATCCACCCACGGCCAGGACCCGACCGCTTTCACGAACGGCGAGGTCCAGAACAATTCTTTCCAATCCTCGGCCTTGTTCGAATACATGTCATCGGCAAATCCGTCCTTACAAACCCTGAGGGTTGTGACATTATCATATTTCGCCGCCTGTAAAAAATGTTTCGGCTTTTCCATGCAGTACTGCATGGTCAACCCGTTCGCCTTGCAGGCTTCCGCCATGTACCGCATGAACTTTTCACCGTCGCCGAACCTGTCCTCCGGATGGGCATTAATGTTCAGCCAGTCCTGCTCGTATGTTTTGACGCCCCAGGAAGCGATGTCGCCGATAATCCTGTTCCAGAAGTTGGGATCTATGGAAACGCCCCTCGACATGGTATAGGTATCCCTGTAAGGACTCCGGATATCACCGTCCACCGTTCCCCCTATCCACCGGTTATGCGTCATCAAGGGCATTCCGAGCCTGTTTCTAAAATCGGCTATGCCGCGGGGAAAAAAAGACGAGACCGGTTCATAGAGGTAACAGCCGGGGCGGTTCCAGGGATCGTTCGGGTCCTTGATGTACCACCAGCTGTCCAGCTGCATATAACCGAGCCTGACATGAAGGATGTTATGATACCTGTCACGGACACCCAGAAGGGCATCCTCGTAAATGGAATACCCGCCCGTGTTATAATAGTAATACGCCCCGTTATCCGTCCAGTAACCTATGTATTTGATGGACATATCCGCGTCATTGGCCGGCGGGTTCTTCCCGTATATGGCCATGAGGGAATTACCCAGAAGCTCCCATGCGCCTAAAACCGTTCCGTACTTGAGGACCATGAGTGTCCTGTGGGTGAAACCGGCCGGCAGGCCCGTGGCCCAGGACCGGAACCTGACCGCTATGCGTGTGTTTGTATAGAGCATGTCCGGTTCAAAAAAATTATCCGCAGGCGATACGATACAGGCATTTTTGGAAGCATCGTAATACACTGCCGGTCCGCTGATCGATATTTTGGAGACATCCCAGGTTCTGGGGCTGAATTGATCATTGACATAGCCATGGGTATAGAGGCCGGCCGGAATCGTGGTGAAATCCGGGAAATTTGTCCCGATATTTGTCTGCGCCCCATTGCATACGGTAATGAACTGGGCTACGGGTTTGTCGCCGCTGTATACCCTGATCCGTCCCGTATAACGGTTGCTGTCATAATTGAAATAAATTTCACTGTAGGCCCCTATGCCGTCACTGCCCGAAGCGGCTGCCGGCGCAATGCTCTGGTTCAGGCTTCCGCTGAATGTCCAGGCCGGCGAATTCTTTGCGACGGTGTATCTTCCGTCACTCCAGACGGTCACCATAATCCCGCTCTGCGTCACGGCTGTCTGGCCGAATGACATATTAATATTTAATGAAAAACACGCAGTGATGCAAATTAATGCCAGAATAAATTTCTTCCTTTTGGCAGTCATGCTGGTAATCATAAGATCTACCTCCCGTTTTTAATTTTCCCTGTTTTTTTTATCTACCTGCACCTTTGGTCCCAGGCAAATACTTGCATCACTATACAGGGTACGGGTCTGAAATCAAATGGACTAATCTGCTGTTTCCATGGAAAAATCTGCCGTTATGCCAAACCAATCCATTAATGCTGTCTCCATCTGATATATCTCAATTGTCAATTAATTTGGTCTGCAATAGGGAGTTGAATATAAAAATTGAATGATTTTAACCTGAAAACAAGTAATTTTAAGTGGAAATTTTAATTACAATATTGGTTTTTTAGAAAAAATAGGGTAAACTTAAAGTTAAGGACCCCAAAACCTTTTCCGGGTTTAGGGGCCTCTTAGGTCATTTAAATATGGTGTGTTTTTTTACGTAATTCTTTTTTCTTCTTTTGAATCCCATTGATAATCAAACCGTATTTTTAAAGACTATAAGGGGGGGTATATGGAAAAAGTCAGGGTGAAAAAGGTTATGGAAGATTCATCCGTAACCTACCTTTCCATTGAAGATTTAAAGCCGGGGTACAGGTTTACCAGGCCGGTCTTCGATGAAAACAAAAATCTCGTTATATTGCCCGGCTCAATTATCCGTCAGAAAGACATTGAACGCTATGGCAGGTGGGGAATAAAATCGCTCCATACACAGGGCAATGCCATAATGGATAAAGGAAACCTCTTATCGGAAAAGCAGGGCATAAAAAATGCCATCAAACATCAGCGTCTCTACAAATCCACGAATACCTACGAATCATGCCTGAGGAGTTTTGATAAATTTTATACGGACCTGCTGAGGGCCTTGACGGTAGAAAGATCAAGAATAGATTACATCGTGAACAGCCTTTACAATACCTTTATCGACTCTAAAACGGAATTAATCGAAATCCTTCTGCAGCAGGATGAAGAGGTCAATCCCATTGTATTGAATTCCGTTAATTGTACAATCATAAGCATTATAATCGGAAGCAGTTTGAAACTCCCCTCCCACAAGGTTGTACAGCTCGCCACGGGGGCCCTCCTCCACGACATCGGCTGGGTCATGATGCCGCAGGACTACCTGGTTAAAAAAGACAGATTGACGGAAGAAGAATGGGATTTTATCAAAACGCATCCCATCCACTCATATTCCATAATCCTGAACCAGCTGAAATACCACACCGACATTGCGGAAATTGCCCTCTATCATCATGAAAACTGGGACGGTACCGGCTATCCGAAAAAAATCAAAGGTTTGAAAATTCCGGTTGCGGCCCGCATCGTCGCGGTGGCGGACGCCTTTACCGCGATGCTCACCAAAAGGGTATACAGGAATGAACTGCTCGCGTATTTAAGCCTCAAGACCATCATGGGCGACGTAAACAGGAAATATGACCCGGATATCGTAAAAGCCCTGTTGAATGAAGTGAGCCTATATCCCGTCGGCAGTTACGTGCTTTTAAACAATAATACGGTCGGGTATGTCACCGATATCAATACGGCGTCACCGCTGCGGCCCAAGGTAAAGGTGATCATGGATTATCACGGTAACGAGGCCGAAGAGCAGGAAGTTGTCGATTTAAACAAGGCCAGCACGCTTTTCATCCGTCAGGCGATTAATCCAAGGAATTTCCTGAAACCCGTTACGGATTGAATTTACAAAGCAAACTCTTCACCTAATTCCGGTACGGCTACCTCCGGGAAATTCTTTTCCCTTAGCGTTTCTCCAAATGCAAGTGATACTTCCTCGTCCCCATGCACCACGAAAGTTTTCGCGGGCGGCTGCCTGAAATTACTCAACCAGCTTAAAAGTTCGTTCTTATCGGCGTGGGCGCTCAAACTGTTGATCTTCTTGATCTCCGCTTTCACAGGGTACATGTCCCCGAAGATCCTTACTTCTTTCGATTTTTCCAGTATTCTCCTCCCCAGCGTATCGGGCGCCTGCCAGCCGACAAAGAGTATCGTATTTACGGGATTTTCTATGTTGTTTTTCAGGTGATGAAGTATGCGCCCCGCTTCCGCCATTCCGCTGGCGCTTATGATAATGGCGGGTGTGGTCAGCTTGTTCAGTTCCTTGGACTGCATGGTGCTGCGTGTATACCGGATCATGGAAAAACCGAACGGGTCCCTGTCATTCGAGGTGAGCAGGAAATCCGACGTTTCCTTGTCGTATGCCTCGGGATGGAGCCTGTAGATGGCCGTCGCATCCACCGCCAGCGGGCTGTCCACAAATACGGGTATGTTGCCGGGTATTTCCCCGTCATTGATCAACCTGTGGATCTTGTAGACAACCTCCTGTGTGCGGCCGACGGCAAAGGACGGGATAATTACCTTTCCTCCCCGTTTAACGGTCGTGTTGATGATGTCCTTTAGTTTATCCGCCGTTTGATCTTCCGGTTCGTGCAGCCGGTCTCCGTACGTGCTTTCAATCAGGAGGTAATCCGAATCCGTTACAATCTCCGGGTCGCAGATAATGGGCCGGTCGGGCCTGCCAAGATCACCCGTAAAAACGAGCTTGAAGGTTTTCTCCGCCTCCCTGTCTTCCACATTCAGCTCGACGATGGCCGAACCGAGGATATGGCCCGCGTCATGCAGGGTCAGGGTCACGCCGTGTGCAATACTGCGTTCACGTTCATACCCCATGCCTAAAAAATACTTGAGACTGTTAACCGCATCTTCCGTGGAGTAAAGCGGTTCCAATGGCGGCTCACCCTTTTTTTTCCTTTTCTTGTTGAGATACTTGATATCGTATTCCTGGATTTCGGCGCTGTCCCTGAGCATGATGGCGCAAAGATCGCGGGTCGCGTACGTACAGATTATATCACCCTTAAAGCCCTGTTTTATCAGGTTGGGGATATTGCCGCTATGGTCTATATGCGCGTGCGAAAGGATAAGAAGATCTATTGAAGACGGATCAAAAATAAAATTCTTGTTTCTTTCATAACTCTCCTGCCGTTTACCCTGGAACATGCCGCAGTCAAGAAGAATTTTTATCCCGTTCACCTCCAGCAGGTGCTGGGATCCTGTAACCGTTCTCACTCCGCCGCAGAATTTTATTTTCATCTTTAATCACTCCTTATAATGTATCTGTCTTGTATAAACATAAAGCATAATGGTAAATTTTACAAATATTTTTAAAGTAAGCACCTGAAAAAAGGATCTTACCCAAATATAGTTGTTTTTTCGACGATTTTGACTTCCCAAAATGAAAGGATAATACTATAACCTATTTAAGGGAGGAATGATATTTATGAGCAAATGCTGCTGCAATAAACCCCTTTCCGGCATACCGCTGGGCGGTATCGGTACGGGTTCGATTGAAATCCGTTCCGACGGTGCATTCCATGAATGGATGATATTCAACAACCCTCCCTGGTGCGGGTGGAATGAGTTCATGAAGGCGGAAAATCCGCCATTGAAAGCCTCGGATTTTTCGTTTATCATCCGGACCAGGGCCAAGGGAGAAGTAACGACCAGGCTCCTCCGGAACTTAGAACAGGAGGAGATACTCTATTCCTACCATATACCCCACCTGAAACCGGCGGAAACAATCAAGTGGACACCCCGTTTTCCCCACGCGGAATTTTCCTATTCCGATCCGGCATTGCCCGTTGAATGTAAAATGACGGCCTGGTCGCCTTTTATCCCGCACGATGTAAAAAACTCCTCGTTACCCGCCGCCATCCTCTCTTTTAAGCTCAAGAACCCCTCGAAGCACGCCATTGATTTATCCATCCTGGGGCTTCTGTCCAATCCATTCAAGGTCATGGAAGAAGCCGGGGTGAAAAATACCGTAAAGGAAACCAATCAATATAAGGGCATTGTTTTCTCAGGCAATTCCATTCCCGAGAAACACCCCATGGCTGGCGGAGAACTCTCCCTGAGCGTACCCGGCCCCGGCTCAACTTATGAAGCTTCAGTCAGCAGCGGTTTTCAAATTGCCGGGTTCATGAATTTTTTCGAGGAATTTTACCGCACAGGTTCGTTAAGGAATAATGCCGATCCTCCTCCAGAGCCGCCATTTGTACCGAGGATAAAAGCCTTGATGGCGGGCAAGATTTCGGTCAAGGATTTTTATCTTGAAACCCCTCACCATTTCCGCGACGGCTTTGAACAGATGTTATTGAAAGAGGTTAAAAATTTCTATCAGGAAATATCCAAAGATGCCCTGAGATTGAACCGCGATCTTGAAGCCCGATGGCTGCTGGTAATGAAGCATTCCCTATCAACGAAGAACAGGAAAATATTCAATGACAGGATAAAAGAGGATCCTCAAATAAATACAGACCAGGCAAAGCTGGAAAAACTGCTGAACGAACTGGCCATTCCCGACATAAAGAAGTCCATCGATCTTCCTAAAATTACGCCCCCGGCGGGCGGTGTCTGCCGGGCAATCCATTTGAAACCCGGGAAGGAACAGGAAATACATTTCATCCTCGGATGGTATTTCCCCAATCACCGCGCTGTCAAAGGCGAAGACTACATGGGCCATGCGTATGAACACTGGTTCTCCGATTCCTCCCAGGTAACCGAATATGTCATAAAAAACCTGAAGAGCCTGAAATCGAAAACGGAATTATTCCTGGACAGCCTGTACAGCGGAACGCTGCCGCACTGGTTCAAGGATGCGGTCAACGCCCAGCTCACCACCATAGTGAAGAATTCCTTTTACACGAAATCGAAAGATTTCGGCATATGGGAAGGATTGGGGTGCTGCGGCCTGGCAACATTGGATGTGACCTATTACGGATCCTTTCCCATCATCCATCTCTTCCCAGAACTGGAAAAAGCGCAGATGGACCTGACGGCGCGGTTCCAGCTGAAAGAAGGCATGGCCGTTTATGACGAATATTTCCTCGCCTTTCCGAAGAACAAAATTGAATTTGAAAAAGAACTGGAGAAAGACACGTCACTTATCAATGACAAGGAAAAGCGGAAGGCCGTATTCAAGAAAATCACAAAAATAACGGGATATGATCCGACCGGCAGGATTCCGCACCTGTTTCCCGGAACCTTCTCCTATGTAGACCGTTATCACATGATTGACCTGATGCCCAAGTTTGCCCTTCTGGCGCACAGGGATTACCAATGGTCGGGAGACCTTTCCTTCCTGGAGAAAATGTGGCCGCATATCAAGGCGGCCATCGATCACAATATCGCCCAGGACGAACAGGGATTGGGGTTGCCCTACCATTACGGGAATGAAGCCACGGATTTGCCCATTTCCTCCCAGACCTATGATGTCTGGGATTTCCAGGGATATTCCTCCTATGTCTGCTCAATCTGGCTGGCGGCCCTCAGGTCGACGGCGGCAATGGCCAGGATTTTAAAAGACGAAAAATACGCCGAAAAAATGGACCGTCTTTACCAAAAGGCCGAAGGAAACATGGAAAAGCTGCTCTGGAACGGTGAATACTACGATCTTTGGAATGATCCGCCCAACAAGCAAAAAAACGAATTCTGCATGACCGACCAGATTTCCGGCCAATGGTATATGAATGTACTCAATCTCCCCCCCCTGTTTGAAAAGAAAAAAGTGGTTTCCGCTTTGAAAGCGATAGCCAGGTATAACAGTGTTCCGGAGAGGGGCCTCATCAACGGCGTCCTGCCCGAAGGGAAAAAGGCGGTCTGGGCCAAAGGTATCTTCGGCCTTCCCCCCAATTACCAGAGCGATACACCCTGGACCGGAACCGAGTACGCGGTGGCAGCCCTTTTCATACAGCAGGGTCTGGTTAAAAAAGGCCTTGCCATTGTCAAGGACGTGTACGACAGGTATAAAAAAGCCGGCCTGACCTGGAACCACTATGAATGCGGTGAACATTATTACCGGGCCATGTCCATCTGGAATGTTATGCAGGCCCTGCAGGGATTCAAATATAACGCGATCGCCCATGAATTGATTCTCCTGCCATCGGATAAAAAAAAGGAACATAAAAGCCTCGTTGTAACTTCGGAAGGATACGGCATGTTCGAGCATGCGAAAAATATCCGTGTAACATGGCTTTCGGGAAAATTAACCTTGACTACTTTCCTGTTTTCCACATCCATGAAAAAAGGCAAAAAATCAGTCAAAGCCGAAATAAACGGCAGGAAAACGGCATGTCAAGCCATAATCGAAAACAGGTTATACGGCATGCAATTCGAAAAGCCCATAAACCTGAAGGCCGGCGATATCTTGAACGTAAGAATAAAATAAAGATGAAAAAAATAAATTTAAAGGATACCATTTTCATTATAGTCATTGCCGTATTCGCAATCCTGGCCTTCATTTTAATCCCTGCTTTGCCGCGGCTTTTTTCACAAAACAACAGGGGAGAAACAGACCATATGATCGCAAAGTACAAGGAAATTCTTATAAATCATCCGGACTTCCCCTTGAGGGCTGAAAAGGATTTTATCACGGTACATGATAACCCGAATTCCGGACAAATAAACGGGGAAGACTTGAAGCAAAAACTCCTGGAGCTTGAAGAAAACACCTTCCGTCAAACCTGCGGGAATGTGACGGACCCTGCCCTTCGCGCCGAGCTGTCCAGGTATAAAACATTTTCAGGCAACGGCTTTAAAAATTTTTATAACGCCCTGACAATGCCGGGAACAACCCCTCTCTCCGCCGCCCCGTTCATAACGGAATGGCCGGAAGCGGATAAAAGGATCGTCGGTATAGCGACTGAACGCGGATACAGGCTCCGCGCCGAGGCGGATGAATCCCTTTTGACCGGCGAGGGAAAATACACACTTCATGAAGCGGCACTGCAGGCTTGGGAGTCCATGAAGGCAGCGGCATTAAAGGACGGTATTTCCCTTGAACTCGTTTCCTGCTACCGGTCCGTGGACAGGCAGAGGGTAATCTTTCTCGGTTATCTTAAGAGAGGGGCCGGAAAATTGCTGGGCCGGGAATACATTCTAAAGGATTTTCTCAACGGCAGGCTGGATGGCGTGATCGACGATATTCTCAAAGAAAGTTCCATTCCCGGTTTCTCACGGCATCATACGGGATACACGATGGATATAACGGACGGGGACCTGAAAAAAGACTTTACCTTTTTCAGGGAAAGCAAGGGGTATGAATGGATCTCCGCGTACAATTATTATCATGCCAAGCGTTTCGGCTTTATTCCCAGCTACCCGGAAGGGGCAACCAGCCAGGGGCCGGACCCCGAGGCATGGGAATTTACCTGGGTAGGGCCCGAGCGGTTGCAGTGGAAATCTCTGAATTAACCTGAGTGACCCTCGTTCCACCCTCGGGTTCTAATACCTGCACTGTTCTGGGTGAATTCCGCGATGAAGGCTACCATGCCGTTCAGATGTCCAGTTCCATCATATATAATGACGGGTCGGTCGGCGCCTTATATTACGTAAATTATGAAAGCGCCAGCCCTAAATACACGAACAATCCATTGGTCACCGTGAATTTCGGCGACCTCAATGCCGTCGGATTCAATACCGCCGACCTGCAAATGTGCTTTTCCAACAATAATGCCACATGGACAACCTGGGTGCCCTATGCCGCTACCACCGGTTCCTGGGACTTAACGGCACCCGCAACGGGCGGCAACAATACGGACGAGGCCAAGACGGTATACGCCCGGATCAGGACCTCGGCCATGTCCGAATCTAATTTCTCGGACGAAATTACCCTGGACAGGGTCGCACCGGTCCTCAATACCTCTTTATCCATTAACAGCGGCGCTTCTCTCGCTACCAGCGCGACAGTGAGTCTGTCATTCAACGTTTCCGACCTGACCCCCGTAACCATGCGGTTTTCAAACAATAATGCGAACTGGTCAGGCTGGATCGCGTACAGTACTCCCTATTCATGGGACATCACCGCTGCGACCTACGGGGGCAATTCAGATGACGGCAATAAAAGCGCGTACGTCCAATTCCAGGATTCGGCCGGCAATGGCGGAACTGCATCCACGGACGACATTAACGTCGATATCAATGGGCCCTCAAGCTGTTCGGTGGTTATCGGCGGCGGTTCATCCACCAATACTACAATCGTATCCCTTACCCTGAGTGCCGTTGATTTCTCATCCCCCATGCAGATGAGTTTTTCCAACAACGGATCCAGCTGGTCCGGGTGGGAAGCCTACAGCACGACCAGGAGCAGTTGGGATTTTACGAACGCCACGTACGGCGGCACAAGCACGCAGGGGACCAAGTACGTCTATGCCCGGTTCCAGGACCCCTACACGCACATCTCCGCGTCCGTCAATGATACCGTTACCTATGACCTGACACCGCCCAATGCCCCGAACGTGGGCACGGCAGGGACAACCGGATCGCCGACCAACATCACGACCCCGACCTGGTACTGGACTTCGGGGGGCGGCGGTGGAAACGGGACGTACAGGTACAAGGTGGACAACAGCAATCTGACAACCGGCGCAACGGTCACAACGAGTAATTACTGTCAGCCTGGTTCCCTGTCAGGCGGCACCGGGACGGCCCATACCCTCTATGTACAGGAACAGGATGCGGCCGGCAACTGGTCGGCATCCGGTTCCCATTCGATAACCATCGACACGGTAGCCCCTTCCGCACCGGCAAGCGTAAATCCCACTGCCAATACCGGGACAATCATATACGATGAATTCAGGTCGGCTTACCGCACCATTGATACAACGCCCACCTTCACCTGGAGTTCCGTAAGCGGCGCCGCGAATTATTATTACAGGCTCGGTACCGGTTCTTACACTCCGACCACTTTGACATCGGTAACGATAACCACGAGTGCTGGAACCAGAACCTTTTATGTATATGCACAGGATGCGGCGGGCAATGCTTCCTCCGCTACAACGATTAATATAATCAATCATAATTACCAGGTTATCAATTATACGACATCCGGAGGAGGCAACAGCCCCTTGGGATGGAATTATATTGTTCCCGAAGTGGAAAGCCTGGGGCAGGGAGTAACCATTCCCCAAACCATGACAATAAAAGCCATAGGATTCCGTATTAAGCGGGAAACGGGGACGCCGGCGGCTGAAGTCGGCTGCTGGTACTTGAGATTTGTCCTGCGTGATAATGCTTACAACAGCATAAGCTACGTAGGTGGGAATTTTACGATCATAACAGACACAGCCTTTAAATGGATCATATGTGATTCCTTCAATAGTACCGTTACAACGGGCCAACAGGTAAACATAACAGTCGATTCTCCCGATGCGTTTACCATTACGGACGATGCACAATTCCGGATTGCAGCCAGCACAAACGATAATTATACCGCCAGCCAATACCAGTTGAAATCGGCGGCATCGGGTAATACAACAACCATGCTCGCTCCTGCGGGTTGGGCACCCGGGATATCAGCAGGCTGGGATATGCATTTCGTGATATTCGGTGATTGAGGTGAAACAAATTTCACGGATAGCGATTTAAAGCGAGTCCCTGATCGCCATGATGCCGTTATAGCACCCGACGTACGCCGTACCGTCCGGGCCTAACGTTATGGGAGCATAATTGTTGTTCCAGTTCTGTCCCGTGCCGGTGAAAATTTTGAAAACTGTTTTACCTGTCCTGAAATCCAGGGCCGTCAGATACCAGGCCATAATGTCGGACGGCGTTTCCGTCAAACGGGTATAAAGGTAGACAAGACCATTCGCCATCGAAAGCTTGGGTACGGTCGTGGGGGAGCACTCCCTGCTTTCCCAGGCAATGCGGCCGCCCGAATAATCGGGATTAATGTCAATGCGGACAATGCCGGGATGGCCCCTGGGGTCGGGATCAGTGGGGAGGCCGCTTGAATAGAGGTAGTTATTTTCAACAATCAATGAAAGCCCGTACGCAATCAGGCTGTTTTCACTGACGCTCCGGCCCCTGTCGAACACCGGCTGTTTTAATACCAGCCGGCTTCCCTTCACCTCTTTCAGCCTTTTATAAACAAGGACGTTCACCCTTTCATCCGCATTGTCGGTGATGGCCACGAGATCACGGCCGACCAGTGTGGGTGTCGTTCCGGAACCCCGGTTGATGGAACCCGGTTTTACCGAGGTGCCCCTGTCATATGTTTCCCGGAACGTATAACGGGGCTCAAGCGATATGGGGTCGATTTCGAAACGGTAAAGGGCATGATCCGAAACAATGAAAACACCATCTTCTGAAATCGCCATCGCGTTCTGGATTTCCTCGGAAGGCAGGTTCACCGTATACACGGAAGAGGTATCAGGGTCGACATAACCGACATCGCCCTGCCGCGTAATAAACCATATATGGCCCAGCCAGTCCGGCATGGCATCGGTGACGGCCGCCTCTTCATCAAGGCAGGGAGCAAGGTCATATTCTTTTTCCACAATCCAGTTAACGGCATCCCCCCGTTCCTCCAGGGCGAATATCCGTATTTTCCTGTCCGCGGTCGCTATTATGGGACGGTTACCTGAGCCGAGGTGACAATACGCTCCCCCCGAGGTGTCGTTCATGATTATACCAAAGTCAAAACTTGTCCAGAACCGGGCCATGGAAGCCCTCTGCGGCAGGGAATACACGGCAATGACATCAAGGGAAACGGGATCAAGAAGGAGAAGTTGAAAATCGAAGATATTGCCGCTGACACAGACAAGGCGGCCTTTCCCGTCAAACGCCACGGTGGCCGCTTCACCGCCTATCCAGGCAAGGGATGCCGATACGATCTGCGGGTTGCGCCCTAACGGCCCGGACCAGGGGTAGGCTCCCGTACAATATGAATCCGCGTGCATGCCGTTTAAACCCTGCCTGGCCAGATACGGATGAGCCGGTACGGGCACTTCCGGCAAAGGGTTGGGCATGGCCGGCGAACCGATAAAGGCAGGCACCGTGTCCCGGCCATTGCCGTACGCAATCGGAACGGCCTTCCCCGGCTGACACCCGGCAGCGGCAATCAGGAACAGTAAAATACAGGGAAGTATCCGGTTCAAGCCCCGTCTCCGGCGTCTTCCCTGTAGTCGCCTTTCTGCGCCACTATATACATCGGTCTTCCCTTGATTTCATCGTAGATCTTCGAAATATACTTTCCGATAATTCCCAGGCTGATCATCAATACACTGCCGATTATCAGGATCAGGAGGATAACCGTGGTGAACCCGCTTTCAGCCTTGCCGGTAATGTAGTTATAGATTGTCTGGATGCCCAATCCCAGGGCGGCCAGCGAAAAAAGAATGCCGGTAAATGTCACCAGCTGGAGGGGCAGGGTGGAAAAAGAAGTGATGGCGTGAATGGCCAGCCTGAATAATGACTTGACGGACCAGCTCGAACTCCCCCTGGTCCGTTTGGCGACTGTAAAGGGAATATCCTTCGATTTGAATCCGAACCACCCTATAAGGCCGCGGAAGAACATGAGATGCTCCTTTAGGCTCAGGTAGCATTCAACAACTTCCCGGTCCAGCAGTTTGTAATCCGTGCTTCCCTTGAAATGCCCTCCCGTCAGCTTGTTGAAAAAAGAATAAAAAACGGCGGCGCCCAGTTTATTGATGATGGATTCCCTTCCCCTCTCCGCTTTCTTGGCATTGACCACACTGTAGCCTTCTTCGCGCCAGAACCTCACCATCTCCGGCATGAGTTCCGGCGGATGCTGCAGGTCGCTGTCAATGACGATGACACCATCGCCCCTGGCTGTTTCCAGCCCGGCCCGGATGGCCGCTTCCTTCCCGAAATTCCTCACAAAACCTATGCAACGGAGTTCCTTTATTTCCGAGGCGAGTTCCTGCAGAATTTTCCACGTGTTATCCGGCGAACCGTCATCAACCGCCACCAATTCGTAGTCAATACCGCATTTAGCCGCATACGAAGCTATCACTTTCAGGCTTTCCCTGATGTGTGCCTCTTCCCTGAAAACAGGGATCACTATGCTTAACAATTTTTTCTCATCAGACATCTTTTTATCCGTAACCGCCAATCAAACCGCCAAGAAGGCGGCCATTAACGTATTCTAAAAAAGGGGAGGGAATCCCCCTCCCCTGCAACTATTCCTGCGAATCCGGACCCCGGTCTTCTTCCGTAGTCCCGTCATCTTCATCCGCTTCCGTTTCTTCATCCATTTCAGTGTCCGTATCTTCCTGCTCGGTTTTCTTTGCGGATTTTTTCTTCAGCAGCTTCAGATCAAGGAAAACAAGGAGAACGATTATGCCGACACCGGCAATCCCCACGATAATCCAGAAAATGGTGGTGCCTGCATCGGCCTGGGATACCTGGGTTTCACCTTGACTCCCGGACGACTCGTCCCCGGCCGATTTCGGCGGTTCCAGGGCCTTATAGGATTCCGGTTCCGAATCCAGCTTGACCAGGAACAGATCATCAAACCAGGCCTTGCCCGTTACATCATTACCGTACATGCCGAGCCGGGCACCCACCGTCACCTCGGTGTGCCCGGAGCTCGTTTTAAAATTGAATTCGACATACTGATATTCCGACGTGCCCGTTATGTTGCCGGCGTGATTGAATCCCTCCATCAAACAGATGTTGGCTCCCGTTTTTCCCGCCGTTACATTTTCGGTGGCAATCCATCCCGACAGCCTGTAAAACGTATCCGGTTTTACCAGGACTTTCTGTATGGCACGGGCATCATTCGTCTGGGAAGGGGTGCTTATAACCAGGGCCTGATTCCCGCTGTGGACCTTTTCATCGTTCACCTGCAGGGTAGAACCATCCCGCCAGGTATCAGGCGCCCAGACGGTAAACCCCTCTTCAAATCCGCCGTTTAAAAGGAGGTTCGTTTCCTGGCCGTATATGGATAAATTAAAACCCAATAATAGAATGATTAAAAATAATAATGTTTTTTTCTTCATAGCTTTGTCCTTTCTTTTCATTTGTATATATTATTTTTTTATATTTTCAGTCGTTATCATAAAAATCAACCACAGGGTTATATAGGCGGCCATTCCTCCCAAAAGGATGAGAATAAGAAGATAATTCGGCCCCTTGCCGCGGTCGACCGGCCTGGTATCTTCCGGTTTGACATCACTCTTGAACACACGGTCCCTTTCCGGAACGGATTGACCACTTCCGACAAATGTCAGCCTGGTCAGGTCTTCCGTCATGTCGTCAACCTTTTCAAGTATGACCGCATCGTACGAGGCTGTACCCAGGTTAATGGCGCCGAATCCGCCCAGCCTGAGCTGAACCTGCAGGGGTACGGATGGGGTATCCATTATATTGATGTAATAGGCAAGGGAAGTCCAGATGTTCTGCGGACCAAAAATATCCGGAGTGGTCTGTATTTTATCGCCAAGCAGCAATGTCAGGTTTGCACCGCCCAGCGGATTTACAATACCGCTTACGCGAACCTGGCAGCTGAGTTTGTAAATGCCTTTTTCCAGCATTACATCCTGCACGAATTTGGCATCGTTCATCTGCTTATTGTTTATCGTTGCGCAGTACTTTCCGGAATACGGCTGGTTCGCATCCGAAAAGAATTCCACATTTGTCTTATTGTTCAAATAAGCTTCCGTATACCAGTCTACCGGCATGTTCACACGGACTTCCTCGAAATCACCGTTTTTTATAAGATTCACAGGGCCCTCTGTTTTCACTTCTTCCTCCGAATCGGTTTCCGCCTGCAGAAACGGCGGAAAAAACAAAAACAGGATGAAAACAGATATTACCATTCTGTACGTCAAGTTCATTTCGCATCCTCCTGATTCATGATCATGGTCGCCACCTTTTCACCCATGCGCACGGCATAATTCATTCCCCGGTCTTCGGGATATATCTGCGCCATACAGGCTAGAAACAGATTATCCACGGGCGTCCTGTGCCCGGGAATAATTTCAGAATAACCTGTTTCGATTACAGGCTGGGCATACAGGGCCCGCTTGACGTGGATGCCGGCCACCTGGTCTTCATTGAAATCAGGGAACATTTTCTTCAGGTAAGAGAAGAAGAGCGCGGTGATTTCATCGTCTTTCATGGAATAGACGGGATTGGCGGGATCGCAGTACCGGGAAAGGTAGACAATGGTATTCTTATAACGTCCATCCGTGATCAGGTTCGTGTGCTCCAGCATAAGTACAAACGGCGCCTCTCTCTCGCTCACGGTAATCCAGTAATACGGGGACAAACGCTTTTTCAGTTCCAAAAGCACGCAGATGTCCGCCTTGTACCTGATCTTTTCGAGCTTCCCCGAGTATTCCGGGGTGAGACCATCCGCCATGCGTTTAAACAGGGACGGAGGCGTTGTTACCAGTACGGCATCAAAAACTTCTTCCTCTCCCGCCGTGCTTACTGCAAGCCGTTTATCCTGCCGGGACTTGATGCCGGTCACTTCCGCGTTACACCGTATCTCACCGGAATGCGACCGAATAATCCCGGCCAGCTTTTCCGAGAGGACGGCAAAACTGCCCCTCATGTAGCCGAGCATCTCCTTGCTGACACCCCTGGTCCGGCTTGATCCCCGGAGCTTCATTTTATTCCAGAACCACACACTGCCGATTTTTTCCTCGTCCGTGTCGAATTTGGACGCGATCAGGGGTCCCCAGACCTTTTCATATACTTCCCTGCCCGCTTTCCTGATGATCCAGTCCCTGGCATTCACCTGTTCAAGCTTCATGAAATTCCTGACGAGTTTGGCCTTGTACACGAGCAGGCCCAGCGCAATCCTGTTAAAAAAAGAAAGCTCCCTGAATTTAAGAAGATCCATCGGCGAGGTAAAGGGGTATAATTTATTGTTGCAGTAAATGCCGTTGCTCGGTTCAAGCCATTGAAGATGGTCCTCCAGGCCGACTTCCCTGATTAAATCCACGACATTGGCGTCTACAGTGAAAATATGATGATAGAAATCCTCGATGCGGACATTATTGACGGCCGTCGCGCTGACAAGCCCGCCGACGCTGCTTTCCTTTTCGAATATTTTAACTGTGTGACCTTGCCGGGAGAGACGGTAGCCGGCTGTCAGCCCCGTCATTCCGCCGCCCACAATGCCAATCTTCACATTGATCTCCTATGGCTCCGTTATATTTGAAATTTTTTATCAAGCTTCTTCGGTTTTATGATATTCCGGATGTAATAGTATGTCGAATATATCAACACGACTATGCTCAAGCCGGCTATGATCATGGCCATCGGGTCCCACTGGGGTACCCAGATTGTTTCATTGGTCCTTATATATATTGCGTACATGTTCCCAAAATGGCAGATACTGGCCAGGCCCACGGGGACAGCCAGCCTGGCGTCCCAGAGAATGCAGATCATCCCGAAAATCAGGGCAGGGAGCATGTATCTTTCATGCATTTTGGTCCAGACCAGGAAAACGCTTAAATAGATAAAATACGCAGAATAATACGTAACGAACGCATTGACCTTGTGTTTGATTATGCCTATGAAACTGAGCACGAATATACCGGCAACAAGGATATTTGCCCAACCGGCGTACGTGAGATAGAAAAACGGCTGGCTGTCATTTATACATTGGCCTCCCAAAAGGGTCCAGAGGTTAAAGGCATTCGCCGTGGCATATGGATAATCCTGGGCGCTTTTCAATGAGTGCTCAAAAAACCACCAGACGGGTTTGCCATCAGCGAAAGGCATGGCCATTGAAATGTACGTTACGATGACGGCCACGGCCGCTATGCCGAATTTAAACCAGTTGAAATTTTTAAGATAATGGGGAACCACCCTGACTGTCCTGGCTAACAGCGGCAGCCGTTTGATGCCTTCCCATTTGAATTCCAGCAACCCGGGATTATTCTTGAAATAAAGCACGGCCGGGATGGGAAGAAGGAATACGCTCTGCGGTTTGGTAAGGACACTGGCGGTAAAAACGATAACGGCGATCACGTCCAGTTTTCTCAGGAAAAAATAGCACATCACCAAAAGAAGCGTGGCTGTTAATGAATCAAACTGGCCCCAGACCGAAGAATTAAAGAAAACGGCCGGGTTGAGCGCATAAGCGGCGGCTACTACCAATCCTAACTTTTCCTTGTTCATCTTTTTTCCTATCAGGTAAATCATGAAAGCCCCTGCCAGGTCCGAGATAACCGAAACGGTCTTGATAAGGTATTCCAGAGCGGAATAATTCAGATTGAAAAGGGTTACAATTTTACCCACCAGCCAGAGAAGGTACATGTAACCCGGCCCATAGACGACATGGTATTTATCGTAAAAACCTGCAAAACCTTCTTTGGCGAGTGAAAGGCTCCATGACCTGTACCCCCCCATATCGATGGCGAAACTGGGCAGGGCGGTAAGGAGCATCCGAATGAGAATTACCGCCCCCAGGGTGATGAGTAAAATCCAGACCTGAAGGGGCTTGTTTTCCCCGATTAACGCGGCTTTCTTTTCAGGCATAATGTAAGCTCCTTTCGTCTAACGGCTGCGGATAATTTCAGTAAGTCCTGTAAATGGCAATGGGCCTGTTTTTATCCTCATAGACCAGCTTGAAATTATCTCTGATAAAATCCTCGTTCAACACGTAATCGCTCGTAGTCCTGTTATCCATATCGATGACTATATATTTGATGTTATACTCCTCGATGAGTTCTTTTGCATTCGGCGCCCCTTCATAGATCAGTTTTCGTATCGACTTCCGTTCGTCCGTCTTGTACCCGGCAGACCAGGGATAATACGGCCAGCCGTAAAAAATTTTTCGGCCTGCCAGAAGTATGGGGTGTGTGCTGTACATTTCCGTCAGGAATATTTCATTCGGTCCCGTGTTTTTGTCCAGCCAGGCCACCATCGGGTCATGGAGCGGATGGTTTATGGAACCCTTGTCCATGTTGTACTGCGTGATCAGGTCTTGCACACCGGTGGCCACCATCAGCAGAACTAAAAACGCGGTGACTATCCTGATCACCACCAGTCTGGTCTTGAATAGCCGGTAAATGAAATAAGCCACCGGTATGTTGAGTAAAATGACCCCGATGATCACGTACTTATGGTTCACGCTGATATCCGGGGTCAGCTGAAGCGTATTGGCAATCACTATGGGAATAAAAAAGATCAGGGTAAGAACACGGCCGCCCTTGGGCAGAACGAACAGGCTGGCGATAACCATGAAAGGAAGTATGCCCAGCAGCTCGATATAAAAGGCCATCACGCCCCAGATGCTTTTATCCCGGGCAAGGTAGCCCCAGGTAAACTGCGGTGACACGACGGACTCGCCTGACCCGACAAAAAAAGCGCTTTCCACGATGACAAGAAGCGTTACAATCAATGCCACGGTGAAGTACTCAAGCCTGTTCTTGGAATAAAGGGCCATCATGAAGAGCAGTGCCAGCGTTATCACAACCACGGCCCCGTTCCAGAAACCGAGGAGCCCCAGCAGGACTCCGAGAATAACGGGCCGCAGTTTATTCTCAGGCAGCCAGGCGTCCAGAGACCAGATGAATTCCTTCCAGATATGGAACAGGTAGACAGGGAAAAACCGCTTTTTTCTTGGTTTCTTGACTGTCTCTGCAAACGCCGACGGGATAATATCAGGAACCGCTCCTTCTACCGCGGTCTCCGTTGTTATGGAATCATCCGATCCAATCGATTCATCAAGAGTACCCCCGGATAAAGAAGGCTGCTCCTGTTCATCCATCGTTTCACCTGTCGAATCCGTTTCCTCCGGAATGGGCGGCGTCTCATCCTCAACCTTTTCACCCGTCGAATAAGTTTCCAGCGGTTCCGCGCTTCCATCTACGGCAATATCTATGGGCTCATTGATTTTCAATTCCGGCGGTGTGTTCTCGGAGAAAATGTCATTCTGTTCCTCCTGCGCCCGTTTGGCCATTTCAGCCAGGTACTGCATTTTTTTCATCTTTACCTGCATCCCGGCGTTTTTAAGCGAATCGAGCATCCGCTTGAAAAGGGGATACAGGAGAATCAGGATCAGAAATAAAAAACCGAGGGCAAAGGGTAAATGGCGTTGATTCACGTAAACTTTCTGTGCGTAGAGGCCCCAGATTTCATGCTCCGTATTGCCAATATGATCCTTGTTGTTCCAGAAGCTGTCCCAGAACTGGGCAAAGGTGTGGAACCGCGGCTGCCAGTTGAAAATGAAATTAAACCTGGGAGTAAAGGTAAGGTAGATATTGATGTTGAATATGTAGGTAAAAATGGCAAAAGAACTCCTGAAAAAGAATAAGACGGCCGTCATGATGGCCACCACCCTTTTGCCGAAAAGAGACATCACGAAGGCAAAGAGGAGCATGAGGAAAGACAGCATGGAAAAAATACTGGGCAGATTAAAAGCCCAGTCAATCTGAAGGCCCAGGTATTCCAGGTTGCCCACCAGGAACTGGAACATGAAATGGTAGCGCATCGTCCCGTCGGCAAAATGGGGATATTCGGAGGGGAAATTCAAGCCGCGTGAGAAAGAACGAATCACGGCCAGGTGGGGGGCAAAATCACTGAAAACGGTGACCCCCACGTTCATCGTCCCATTGCTGACGTTAAAGGAGCGGAATACGAAGAAGGTCCATACAACCAGGATTACAACTATATAGGACAATTCCACCCAGTATTTTTTTAAAAACGCCAGAACATGCCCGGTTATCGGTTCCGTCGGTATGATTTTCCTGAGAATTTCGGTTCTCTTTAAATAAATTATCACACCCGTTAAGCCGGCGAATACAACAAAGAAAATGATATTTCCCCAAAGCATAGGGGCGCCGGTGGGATAGAAAACGTAGGAGACAATGTAGGTGAACCACGTACATACCAGGGTACCCACGAGGAAAGATGCCGGCAGCATGACGAACCAGACGGGAACCTTTACCTGCTGATCGAAGAGATTTGCCGTTTTGGAAAGATCAAGAAAACCGGATAGGGTCTTTTTCAATATAAAATACCCGATAACGATACTGGCTATTATGTAAATAATTCCTAACATGCGCGCATCCCCGCTCTCATTAAATTCTATATATGACCTTTTTATAGATTATAAAATTCCATGTCACGATGAGTCCGATCATTAACACTTTGGTAATAAGATAATGCCATCCTATAGTTTCAACTAACCAGCCAAATAAAAGGTAATTGATTATATAAAGGTTCCAGGCAAAAAGGACCCCGTACATTAAAACCTGTTTGAAAAAATTATCCTTTGATTGAAACGACCAGAACCGGTTTAAAAGATAATTAAACCAGAAAATAACGGTATAAACTATAAGATTGGCAATAACTGCTTTAAATTTCAGCATTTCGACAAGAAACCAGAGGCCTGAAAATTCCAAAGCAGCAGAGGAAAATCCAACAACCAGATACTTGATGAATTGATTCCTCGCTTTCGGATCTTTCAATGTATTCAAGACGAATTCCCATAGTTTTTCGAAAAGGTTCATCTTTTTATTTTCATTAACCTTGCCTTCCACATGCTCATCCATAACGCTGTTATTGTATTCTGAGTACCCTTATAAGTCAAGCAAGGAAATTACCCGGCCCGCTTTTTTTCATGTCCGGGTCCGTGGAACAACGCACCCTGTCAGGACAATCCGGCTGATGAACGGAATTCAGGGACATACCCGGGTTTCCATTCGTATATATGAGGTGATTGACCGCCAAATTTCATAAATTTTATAAAAAATCTATTACTAAAACTAAAAAATTATGTTTTAATGTTAGATTAAATTCTTATAATGGCGATACCCCGTTTAAAAGAAAGTGAGCAATAACAATGAACGAAAAACTCCTATCCCTGTCTCAAGTCACGCCCGGTATTATAACCGGCGCGGCAAAGCAGTATTCCACCCCGTTTTATCTCTACGATGAAAAGGTGATAGAGGACAGATGCGATCAGCTGAAATCAATGCCCAACCCGTTCGGGCTCAAGGTGAGTTTTGCCATGAAGGCGAATTCCACAAGGGCAATCCTTCAGATAATCGCCGGGAAAGGTCTGGACATTGACGCCAGTTCCTTGAATGAGGTGAAGCGGGCACAAATGGCCGGTATCCGGCCTGACAGGATCCTCCTTACCACCCAGGAAGTGCCTTTGAGCAGGGAGCGGGAAGACCTGGAACGGTTGATGAAGGAGGGACTCAAGTACAATGTCTGCTCGCTAAGGCAGCTTCAGCTCATAGCCGATTTTGCGGCGAAAAACAAAATACCCCTTTCCATGAGGGTCCACCCGGGAAAAGGTTCCGGTGAAAGCATCACAAGGAATACGGGGGATAAATATTCCTGTTTCGGCATCCATCTTTCCGTGATTGAACAGGCGCTGGAATTCGCCCGAAGCAAGGGTGTGGTTTTTGAACGGGTCCATGTTCACATAGGTTCCGGAGGAGACCCCGAGGTCTGGCGGGAAAACATCGACCTGGAACTTGGATTTACAGAAAGATACTTTCCCGATGCCACCATCATCAATTTCGGCGGCGGCTTGAGGGAGGCCCGGATGCCGGATGAAAGCAGGGCTGATATCCAGGCTCTGGGTGCCTACGCCAAAAAACGTATTGAAGAATTCCATGACAGGACGGGCAGGAAACTCACCATGGAAATTGAACCCGGGACTTATGCCGTAGCCTTATCCGGTTTTCTCGTTACCTCGGTAATGGATAAAAAGGATACGGGGACTGGCGGATTCCGTTTTCTCGTGGTCGACGGCGGCATGGAAACCAACGCCAGGCCCCTTCTCTACGGGTCACGGCATCCCTTTTTTGTTGTTTCCAAAGACGGCCGTCTTCTCTCCGGTGAATTCAGCCCCTCCGGCAGAAGGGAGTCATTCGTGGTTGCGGGACGCTGCTGTGAGAGCGGAGACACACTTACCCTTGATGACCAACACCACATTGTGGAACGGTCCATGGCCGAACCGGAAGTGGATGATTTCCTCGTACTGGGCGGCTGCGGAGCGTATTGTTCCACCATGACGCCCTTCAACTACAACTCGCACACACAGATTCCGGAAATCCTGCTAAGAAAAAACGGGGATCTTGTTCTTATCAGGAAAGCGCAGGACCTTGCCCAAATGGTACAGAATGAAGTATCTTTGACCTGAGAAGGAATCAACGGAGCAATACAATGGCGGCTTTAAAAAAAATAACACTGGGCTACCCCGTTCTCAAGATGCACGGATGCGGCAATGATTTTGTCGTTCTCTACGACTACGACGAACAACTTACAAGTGGGCAGGCGGCCCAAATCTGCTCCCGCCATTTCGGCGTGGGTTCGGACGGGCTGGTTACCGTCACCCGTTCCCGTATCAAGGAAGCGGCCTACAGGATGAAGTTTTTCAACCCGGACGGTTCTCTGGCGGAAATGTGCGGTAATGGAATCCGGTGCTTTGCCAAGTATCTGGTTGACCGGGGCCTTGTTCAAAACCCGGGCGCCATTCCCGTCGATACGGATGCCGGGCTCCTCGTACCGGAAGTACTGGAAAACAACCCGGTTTCCTCGATGGTCAAGGTAAACATGAACAAGCCGGTGTTACACAGCAGGGACCAGGTGAACCTGATGCCGGGTAACGACGGCGTTGTAAGGGGAAAGGTTTCAGGACTGGACTTTACCTTTGTGAGTATGGGCAATCCCCACGCCGTTATTTTCACCCATTCGCCGGAACAATGGGTCCTTGAATACGGGCCCGGCATTGAATCGAACCGCGACATGTTCCCTCAAAAAACGAACGTGGAGTTTGTGAAGGTAAACACGCCTTCCGACCTGACCATGCGTGTCTGGGAACGGGGAGCGGGGGAAACCCTGGCATGCGGTACCGGTGCCTGCGCATCACTCGTTGCCTCGGTCTTAAACGGCAAGGCCGCTAATGAAGCGGTCGTTCACCTGTCGGGCGGCGACCTGAGGATTGCCTGGGAGGGGAATGATTCTCCGGTGTTCATGACAGGAAAGGCCGTAAACGTGTTCGAAATAAATACGGACACCCTTGATGAATACCTTCTCAATACATAAAAAAGCTTCATTTCTCCCGGCTAAAAGATCATGTCGAGCGAAGCCGCTTTATACGGTACAACCCCTTGCATGAATACAGGTTATTGACTATTTTAGGGTTATGTTTAAAATGTTTCTGGATTCAGGAAAAACGTTATCCACATGCGGAAGAAATACATGTGAGGAATGCGATGTTTCCGGCAGATTGAAATGTCATTTCAATGGCAAACAGCTGGCCGTTTTCCTGGGAATGGTTGCTCCCTTATTCATTATTGCCGGATATTCAATTTTTATATTTAATCCCCTTTTCATGATTTTATGGATCGCCTTTGCCTTATCCTATTTTGGCTTTATTGAAATCCGGGTAATGTGCTCGCACTGTCCCCACTATGCCGAACCTGGTATGAAAACATTGAAATGCTGGGCCAATTACGGTTCCCCCAAACTCTGGAAATACAGACCCGGTCCCATGTCACTAATGGAAAAAACCGTTTTTATAACTGGATTAGCCGTCATTTTTCTTCCCCCGGTCCTTATTTTACCAATGCTTGGGCAATACCTGATTCTTGTCGTATATACGGCGCTGCTCATTGCCTGGAAAACCGGCCTGCGGCTCCTGTTCTGTAAACGCTGTATCAATTTCGCCTGCCCCTTCAATGCCGTTGACAAGGCTGCAAGGAACCTTTTTTTCGAAAATAATCCCGAAATAAAACAGGCATGGGGAAGATAAAAGGTGAATGAATACAGGGTATTATCCACGGTGAATCGTTTGTACTGAAAACCGATAAAGGGAGAGTATTTTGAAACTAAAACCGGAAACCATAGACAGGATTGCCAAACCCCTCACCATGGCAGGCGTCTTTTTATTGTTCGGCCTCGGGCGCTGGTTCAATTCAGCGGTTATCGAAAAATCGCCCCTGATTTTTTCCGTTCAATGGTCGGTTTTTTACGGCCTGATCATCGGCGTCATCTTCTTTTTTATGATAGACATGATGCTGGCCAGGGGCCACCTGCAAACCAAAATAATGGCCGTCAAGGCACTGCTCATATACCTTGTCATCGTTGTCCCGTTCAACGGCTGGGTCGGCGCCGAACGCCTGTTAAAATCCCCCATTCCCTTCATACTCGAATCTTCCCTTCTCCTCGTTTTGATTTTAATATCGATGTTTGTCGATTCAGGCCAGAAAAAAACTTTCGCCTTCAATGGAAAAACGGATCTCCCTGTGAAATACCTGCGCAGGCATTTCCTGAAAACATTACTGGAATCGGTTTTCAGGCTCTTTCCCTATCCCGAGCCTGTCGGGTTATACAGGCTTGGCAATCCCGGCCCGGAATCTCCCGTATTCGTTACAGGCAACTATGATTTAACAATCCGCCGCGTTGCCGGGGAGCTCAAAAATATTGATTGCTGGCTTCTGGTCTGCGACAGCAGGGGAATCAACATCTGGTGTTCCACTTTGGCCAACCACTTCAATACAGGGAAGATTATCCAGGCAATCGAATTGACCGGGCTTCCGGAAACAACGGCTAACAGGCACCTCATTCTTCCCCAGTTATGCGCCGCCAATGTCTCCCTAAAAGAAATCAGGGAAAGGACGGGTTTTATATGCCAATTCGGACCGGTCCGCATACGTGACATACCGATTTACCTGAACGACCGCCAGAACAATGCTGTCAGAAAAGCGACTTTCACTGCCAGGGAAAGACTGGAAATGGCAGGCGGGACAATCATTTTCCCCGTGATTTTTCTCGTGTTCGTGTTCAATTTCATCGACCTGAAGCTGCTGTTTATAATACTGCCGGCTGTTTACGCATTATCCTTCCTGAACGCCCTGCTTTATCCGTTCCGTTTCATAAAAGACATCAGGCTCTGGTCTTTGTTTCTCGGCCTGGCCGTATTCGGGATAATCCATGTTCTTTTCAATATTGTTCTTAATATCGACGCCCTTGTCGCCAATATTGCAATCAGCACAACCCTGCTTTACCTGGTCAACGAGTTTGAAGGATGGTCTCCCCTGGTAAAATTCAGTGTCTCCGGCTCCTATAAAAGGGCCAAGATAGAAATAAACGAACAGGCCTGCACCGGTTGCGGGAGATGTATGGAAGTCTGCCCTAAAGGGGTTTATAAAATCATCGGGAAAAAATCAAAAGTTATCAACCTTGCCGAATGCATTTCGTGTAAATCATGTTTTACCCAATGTCCCGAGCAGGCAATCGAGCATTCGGCCAGGACACTCAATGAAGCATTTGGAGGAATTTGAAATATGAAGCATATAGTCATTACTGGAAGTACAAGGGGAATAGGATTCGGCCTGGCGCGTGAATTCCTTAAAACGGGCAACAAGGTCACCATCTGCGGACGCTCGAAAAACACCCTCAAAAATGCCCTGGCCGCATTGGAAAAGGAATTCGGCAGGGAAAATATCCAGGGGGTCTCCTGTGATGCAGCCCGTCCAAGGGAGCTTGAAAACCTGCTCCGCCATGCGGACAAAAAACAGGGTAAAATAGATATCTGGATCAACAATGCCGGAATCAGTCATACAAAGGAAAACATATGGGAAATCCCGGAAAGGGAAATTGAAGACGTTATCCGGATCAACATCCTGGGAGCCGTCTACGGAAGCCGTATTGCCTACCGTTACATGGCGGAACAGGGAGGCGGCGCCATTTACAACATGGAAGGTCTGGGGAGTAACGGGATGATTACCCCGGGGCTGGGCCTCTATGGCACTTCAAAAAAGGCGCTCACCTATTTTACCCGGGCACTGTGCAGGGAAGCGGGCAAGGGACCGGTAAAAATCGGATTCCTGCGGCCGGGCATGGTTACCACGGACCTCCTGTTAAACGGTATGCCTGAAGATTCAAAGGAAGCTGAAAGGGTGAAACGGGTTTTCAACATCCTGGCGGACAAGGTTGAAACGGTGACGCCTTACCTCGTAAAAAAGGTAATCAAAAACAGGAAGCAGGGCGCCCGTATTCAATGGCTGACCAGGCGGAAAGTTTTTTTCCGGTTCCTGACGGCATCCTTTTTCAGGCGTAAAGTGATCGACTAAAACAGCTTGTAAACCACGTCATTGCACATCGTGTAAAATTCGGAATCCTCCTTTGCCGTTACGATGCTTGATCCCAGAATTTCAGCGGATTCGGTGGCGATCAGTTTGATCCTCAGATAATATACCTTGGCCACGTAACTCACTTCGCCCACGACGATTGCGTGGGCATTGGCCAGTTTTCCAATCGTTATCGCCGTTTTCTGGTCCGTTATGCCGCTGAGCTCCAGTTCCTGCTCCTCCATGATATCATCAAGGTTGACGCGGTCTATAACCTTGACGGAGCTGGCATTCACAAAGGCATTTTCCACGAATATGGCAACGGCATCCAATGTTTCTTTGGCAATATCTTTAGAGGTTGTCGTGATGCCGATGACGGCGATATTTTTACCTTCAAGATTTACTTTTTTCTGGTTAGAGACGTCCTGAACAACCTTATTATCCGCCGTAACAAACGAATTGTCTTTTTCCGCGCCGGTACTTTCCACCTCAGCATAACGCTTTTCTTCTATTCTGTCATCCAATGCCGTCACATCACCTTCTTCGGTGTAGCCGGCGGCAATGCCGATCTCTTCAACTTCGATAAAATTGTTGTTGTTCAGATCGGATTTTCTGTCAAAATCAACATCCTTGTCTACCGGATGCGGGCTCAGGAACCGTTCCCGCCCGTTCACCAATTCCCAGCCTTCAATTTGATCATCTTTTTTAAGGTTGAAAATCACATCGAGCCTGTTATGAGGGTCCACTTTATGCGGGCCCTGAGTAAAGTATCGGGCCACCGTTTCAATTTCCCCGGAGTCGACATAGCCGTCTTCATTCATATCGAATATCTTATCGGCAGGCGTTTTGGCCTTGAACTTTTTATCCTTTACCATTGACATGGCCAAACGAGTGGCCCTTCTTGCCATGCCTATCTCATATTTGGTAATTTCCCCGTCCCTGTCTAAATCGATCTTTGTATCAAGTTTATTTTTTGCCTTATGAGGGCCTTTTAAACTTTCCTCAATCAGTCTGATTTCATCCTCATCCAGCGAGCCGTTTTTATTCATGTCCGCAATTTCCTCAAAAACATTGGAGACTTTTTTACCTTTCTGAAAAGAATGCGCTTCCTGTTCAAACCTTTCATGGATATTGAACAAGTAATCCCCGGTTTTCCGTATTTCATCTACGGTGATCCTATTGTCTTTGTTATAGTCTATCATCCTGTCAAATTGAGTGGTAACATTATGCGGCACCTTTTTAAGACGATTGAACAGCCCGGCCGCTTTGGCAGCTTCATCCGCTTCAATCATGCCGTTTTTATTTGTATCGATTTTCTGATCCATATCATTGGTGACTTTTATTGACAATTCAGGCCTGTTCTCATCCATCATCGGGATAACCTTTCTGGCATATTTTATACCAACGACAAAAAGACCAGCCACGGCTTTTCCCACTTCCCTTTTTTCTACCTGCCCGTTATTGTTTAAATCCAAAGCCTTGTCAAGCGGAGATTTTGCCCTCCGTGGATTTTGCATTTGCGGATTGAAAAAAAGAAACTCCATGACTGTTCGATTTTCCTTTTCATCTATCTTTCCGTTCTTGTTAAAATCTATAAGTTTCTTTACCTCATTTTCCTTCGAAAGCAGGGAATCAAGGTCACTGAAAAGATAATTCCGAAGTCCTGTTATTTCCTTTTCATCTATTTGTTTATCATCATTTCTGTCCACCAATTTATCCAGCTTGTTTTTCACCGGATGAGGAGATTTCAACGATTCCTGCATAATATCCGTAAACGCCTCTATTTCCTGATTATTTAATTTACCGTCATGATTGGAATCCGCCAATTCCTGGATTGGATTGGTCACATTCACTTCTCCCTGCCCCCCGGCCCATACTGACACAACCGGCAGAATGGATAAAAAAACAATCAAATAAAAAATAACGGTCCTGCTCATCTCGTCCCTCCTGATACTGAATATAGTAGTCCTCTCAAGGTAAAAAATCAAATTATGGGGACCCTTAAAACAATATATTTATCCCGGCAACCTTTAAAACCCCAATTCTTAAAAAGTATCTATGCAGAAAGCTGCCCCGAATGGCGTTTTTTAAGAAGTCTTTATTATAGTCCTTGAATTTCTCGCCCTTCAAATATATAGTGGCAGTGACATGACAACATTAATTACGGATATTGACGGCACCCTTTTAGGAGATCCCGCAGGCCTTGGGGAACTGAACCGGTACTTGTTGAAGAACAGAAAAAAATTCTACATTGTTTACGCAACGGGAAGGGCTTTAGACGAATACCTGCATATCAAGGAGCCGGAAGGCCTCATTGATCCCGATGCCCTGATTCTCAATACCGGCAGTGATATTTACACCCTGAAAGGAAAAAATTACATACTGGACACCGGATGGCATAAGCTGCTTGAACCCGGCTGGGAAAAGGACCGGATAGATGACTTTATACGGACAACGGGCATGATCATTCCGCAGAATAAATCACACCCGTACAAATTATCCTATTACATAACCGATCCCGTACCGGAGTCTTTTGAAGAAGATCTGAAGGAACAGTTGACCCGGATCGGCCTCAAAGCGCACCTGCTGAGCAGCATGGGATATTACCTCGATATTCTCCCGGAAAAATGCAACAAGGGCGAGGCCGCCCGGTATCATATAAAAAACCGGAAAATAGACCCGGATAACGTCATCGTGGCCGGGGACAGTGAAAATGACAGGGAATTGTTCCTTTTCTTCAAAAAAAGCATCCTCGTTGCCAATGCCCAGGAGCGGCTGATCAGCCTGTTGTATGGAAAAAAATATTTTAAAACGGGAACCTCCCACGCCGCCGGCGTTCTTGAAGGAATCAGGCATTATCTTCAAAACGGCAATTAAAACCCTCCTTTTCTTGAAAAATAAATCCAAAGTACTACAATTAATAAAGGCGAGGGTACCCTATGAAACGAACAATTTATTTCCTGACGGCAATTTTTCTTGTATTTATTTTCATAAACATGAATGGCGCGGCTGCTGAAAAGAAGGCATGGACCTATCTTGTCTACATGGTGGCGGATAATGACCTGGAGGAGGACGCCTTGTCCGACCTGACCGAAATGATGTCGGTGGGTTCCAATGAAAGGGTCAATATAGTTGTTCTCTGCGACCGCTCCAAATACTACACAATTGATCCCGTGGGAGGATTGAAGGACTGGACAGGCGCCAAGAAAATTCTTGTTGAAAAAGGCTCACTGAAAGAAATTGCCAAGGGCGGTCCCATCAACATGGGCAGCCCGTCTACATTGGCGGAATTTATTGCATGGGGCGTAAAAAAATATCCGGCACAACGGTACGCACTGGATTTCTGGGACCACGGGGGCGGCTGGGTCGGTTTCGGATACGATGAATCGACCAAAAATATAGAAGGATTGACGCTTTCGGAACTCAAAAAAGGGGTTTCCGCGGGGATGAAAAATGCGGGTCTTTCCAAGTTCGAATTCATGGGATTCGACGCCTGTCTCATGGGCACGTACGAGGTTGTCGAGAAGCTGGGGCCGTACACACGGTATTTACTTGCATCGGAGGAAATGGAACCGGGGCACGGATGGGATTATTCCAGTTTAAAAATACTGCGGGAAAAAAAAGATACCACAGGTGTTGACCTTGGCAAGTCGCTTATTGACGGTTTTACGGAACAGGCCAAAAAGTATAAAACATACGAAGAGATTACCCTGTCGCTGATCGATACGTCACAATTTCCCAAATTAATGAGTGCCATCAAGACCCTCACAGAGACGGGACAAAAGAATATCAAGAAACTGGCACCCATGCTGGGACGAAGCGTGAACAGAAGCCTCGGTTTTGGAAAGGCCCCGGAACCGGACCAGGACATGTACATGGTGGATGTGGGCAGCCTGGCGCAAACCCTTGCCAGAAACAACCAGCTGTTCAACCCCATAAAGGATGAGATAGTCAAGGCCCTCGATTCATTGGTGGTTGCCAAAACGGCGGGAACCATGAAAAAAGATTCGACCGGGCTCTCCATCTATTTCCCCGAACAGCAAAGGTACTACGACAAATACTACAATAATGCGGGTCCTCAAAAATGGAGGGACCTGATGGACGCCTACTATAACGCGGGCAAGACCATTCCCAAGGACCAGATACCCAAATTCCTCAACAAGGCCAACAGGGGTGAATTTATCGCCAAACAGGACGCGGTATTCCTCAATGGAAAGGTCAAACCGGAACTGGCGGAAAACGTGGTGGATTCCGTCCTCTTTTTCGGCATCATGAACGGAAGAGACACGGTATTCCTTGGCAATCTCAAGGCGGAGCCGGACACGGAAACGGGCGTGATTACCGGCGAATGGGACCTTTTCAGCCTGATCGTCATACAGGGCGGCAACTGGGCTTTCGGGTACCTGGGAGAAAGCATGAGGGGGGAAGGTTTACGGCAGTACAAGATTCCCTTTGCCTACTTCAAGGACGGGAAAGTCGACGCCAATAAATACAGTTATGTCTACCTTTCCCTGCTGATCAATGCAAAAGGTGAAATCATTCAGAAGACGTACTATCTCCAGACCGGCAACAATATGTTCGGCGAACTCGCGCCGCAGAAGGGATCGAAGATCGTACCGCTTATCAAGGTGTTATCCGACAAGGGTGGATCGAAATTCGAGCTGACAACGGAAAAGGGGTTCGATCCGCTCAAGGAAATGGAATTCAAGTTCAAGCTGCTGCAGGACCGGAAAAACACGACGATTTATCTCCAGCTCATCATGGCGGACTACGGCGGCAACAGGGACTGGCTGTACTACGAGGGCCCGGTCGATTGACCTGATAAAACCCGTCAGGCAAGTATGACATCCCAGTGAACGCCGTACTGGAGTATGGCGTAAACCAGGAAGGAAAAAGTTTCAATCAATTCGGAAAGGGCTCCCAGGGTGTCACCTGTAAATCCCCCTATTTTTCTAAAACAGTAAAAGGAAAAGAGAAATGTGATTAACAGGGATGCGGCTGCGACAAGAAGACCGTTTATTCCCAGTAACAATCCTCCGGCCGCGATCGATAAAATTACTCCTTCCCAGAACTTAAAGGCGGAGGCGGACGGTTTAAAAAAACGGCCCAGGCCGGTCCTGGTGCGGGCGGCAGGCAGCACGTACATGTGAATGAGAAAAGCACTCCGGCTTAAAACGGCTCCCAGCATGAGAATGGAGGCGTCCTGTTCAAGGAAGCAGGCATAAAGGGCCCCCGTCTTGAGTGACAGGGTAAAAAGCAGCGCCAATGTTCCCATCGTGCCGATCCGGCTGTCTTTCATTATTTTCAGAATTTTTTCCCTGCCTTTTACACTCAAGCATCCGTCCGCCGTATCGGCAAGTCCGTCCAGGTGTAATCCGCCGGATATAATGGCAAGGGTAATCACTATCAACAAAGGCGGCAGTGGATGGGGTAAAAAGGGTATGAAAACAAACACGGCCAGGCAGAATACAATCATGCCGATGAGGGCGCCAGCCAGGGGAAAAAACCAGGTGCTTTGCCTCAGTTCTTTTTCCCTGCCGCATAGAAAATCAGGCATGGGTATAATTGTTAAAAATCTCAAGGAAGCAAAAAAACTTTTCATTTATCTTGATTCTTTTTAATTAATTTCCTGTCTTCCGGAAAAAGCGCGGGCCAAAGTCAGCCTGTCCGCGTACTCCAGGTCTCCTCCCATGGGAAGTCCCAGGGCAAGCCGGGAAACCCTGACATGAAAGGATTTGAGTTTGTCCAGAAGATAAAGAGCCGTCGTGTCGCCCTCCACCGTCGGATTCGTGGCCAGGATAATCTCCTGTATTTTACTTTTACCGATTCTGTTTAGCAGCTGCGGGATACGCAGATCGGAAGGTCCTATCCCGTTGATTGGAGAAATGACGCCCATAAGGACATGGTACACCCCCGTGTACTCACCCGTTCCCTCGATGGCCTGGATATCCTTCGGTTCCTCCACCACGCATATGATGTCTTTTTGACGGGAGGGATCGGAACAGAGGGAGCAGGGGTCGCAATCAGTATAATTACCGCAAACACTGCATTCTTTAATGTTGACAATCAGGTCCTCAAGGCCCTTGCTCAAAGCCTCGATATATGTTTTATCGCATTTAAGCAGGTGGTAAACGATTCTATTGGCGCTTTTCGGCCCCAACCCCGGCAGTTTTGAAAATAAACGCACCAAACGGGTAAGCGTTTCCATTCACATCCCCATGAATTCCGGGGGAATGTTCAATCCTCCTGCAATAGACGAGGATTCGCTTTTCATTTTCTCCTTTATCTTTGAAAAGGCATCATTGAATGCCGCCAGGATGAGGTCCTGCAGCATCTGCACATCCTCCGGGTCAACAACATCCCTGGAAATCCGGATGCCCGTCATCTCCAGCTTGCCGTTTAATGTGATTTTTACCATGTCACCGCCCGATGTTCCGGTTGCTTCAAGTTCGGCAAGCTTGCTCTGGAATTCAGCGAGTTTACCCTGTATGTTCTGGAAATTTTTCAATAAATCCATTGGATTCATACCCATGTCATTCTCCTCCCTTTACAATTTCACCCTGGAAAATTTTCTTCAGAATCTGTATTTTTTCATTCTGCTGCGTTTCCGAGGCTTTTTTATCTTCACAATAATTTATACTTAATTTCACGGACTCCAGGCCCAGGGAAGCCAGTTTTTCCCGGATAAGGCTTTTTTCCTTTTTAATCATTTCACAGGGATATCCGTCCTTGAAATTCATGACAAGCTGATTGTCTTTAAATGACCAGGATTCTATTTTTTCCAGTGAAGACGCCAAAGCAGGTTTTTTTGTTTTGAACATTTTTATCAGTTCTTCGACAATATTGATGTCCGGCTGCACGGAATCCTCTTCCGTTTCACTGCTTTTTATGTCCGTGTTTTTTGTTTCCGCAATGCCTTTGTCCTCTTCCTGACGGCCCTGTACCGGGTTCCCATCCTCTTCCGGAGAAGTCAATTCATCTTTCAGTTCCTCTATTACCTTGAGTATCTCATCCTGGCTTATCATTTTCTTCAGGCCGGACAGCCGGCTTATCAACAGTTCGAATTCAAAGTGAGGATTGAGGGAATACCGGAGATTTCTGAAAAGGCTGAAACAGAATTCAAGCGCGAACTCAAGCTGGTTCACCGAAAAACCTTCAATCACTTTCCCGGAAAAACTCTCCAATGGATAACCCAGAAGGTAATCCCTCGTAACGCCGTTTTTTATGAAGAGGATGTTCCTCAGGTATTCGGAAAAATCCATCAGGAACTGCTCGATGGCTATACCCGTATCCAGGACGGTATTCACGAATGTCAAAGCCGCGCCCTGGTCACCATCCAGAAGGTGCCCGGCAAGCGTGTTCATTTCATCCATCCCCACCAGGCCGAGTTTATCTTTAATCAACGAAAGGTTTATCTCCCCTTTTGAAAAAGAAACTATCTGGTCAAACAACGTGTAGGCATCCCGCAGCGAACCGGTGGCCTCCTTGGCTATCCAGAACAGGGCATCATCCGAGTATTTGACTTTCAACTCATCGGCGACCCCGGCAAGCCGTTCCTTTATGCCCTGTATGGAAATGAGCTTGAAATTAAACTGCTGACAGCGGGACCTGATGGTGGCGGGGACCTTGTGGATTTCCGTGGTGGCAAAAATGAATACAATATAGGGAGGCGGTTCTTCAATCGTTTTCAGAAGGGCGTTAAACGCGCTGTTCGATAACATATGCACTTCATCAATAATGTATACCTTGTACCGGCAGCTGTTGGGAACAAACAGGACTTCGTCCTTTATTTCCCGCACATCGTTCACACTCGTATTGGAAGCGCCGTCGATTTCTATCACATCCAGGGAGGAACCGGATGCAATTTCTTTGCAATGGGAACAGAGACCGCAGGGTTTCTCCGTGGGTCCTTTTTCACAGTTGAGCGACTTGGCCAGTATCCGGGCACCGGACGTTTTGCCGACGCCCCTGGGGCCGGAAAACAGGTAGGCATGCGCTATCATTCCCTGCTGGATAGAGCTTTTCAATGTGGCTACAATGAAATCCTGGTCTACTAATTCGTCAAAATTGTTTGGTCGCTTTCGCGTTGCCGTGACTTCATAAGGCATTTTTTATTAGGACACCTCTTTAAAAGCGGATAATTTAAAAGCCCCTCCGGCTCGGGTCAAACCTGATATGGCTCATCACACACCACTTACCGCTGCTACCTTCCGGTCCTGACGGGGTTGGGTGGCAGTAAATAGCATAGGGCCTGACTTTCAACACCAAAGGGGCAACGGAGAGAGAGGGATTCGAACCCTCGGTACCCTTTTGGAGTACACACGCTTTCCAAGCGTGCACCTTCGACCGCTCGGTCATCTCTCCAGAAAATATAATAATCCCGGAAAAATCCGGAAAGGATAACGGAGAGAGTGGGATTCGAACCCACGGCCCAGCACTCAGAGCACCAGCGGTCATTGCCGAAGCAGTCTGTCACTCAAATGCGCTGAGTGCTGGGCAACGGATTTCGAGTCCGCCCGATTCAACCGCTCTCGCATCTCTCCTATAGCAAGCGTGCCCAAGAGGATTCGAACCTCCGGCCTTTAGATCCGCAATCTAATGCTCTATCCAACTGAGCTATGGGCACTAAAAAAACGGAGAGGGGGGGATTCGAACCCCCGGTACCCGTAAGGATACAACTCCTTAGCAGGGAGCCCGATTCGACCGCTCTCGCACCTCTCCATTATACCATTCAAACTTATCCGGTTATGGCTGTTGATTTAACGGAGAGGGAGGGATTCGAACCCCCGGTGAGTTGCCCCACAACGGTTTTCAAGACCGCCTCCTTCGACCACTCGGACACCTCTCCC
>JAFGKU010000207.1 GCA_016928415.1 Spirochaetales bacterium | reverse complement strand
GTTGCTTACGCCCAGGCGATTGTGGGCCAGGATGCCGCCCTGACCCTGTGTGTGCCGGGGGGTGAGGATGTTGCCCATGACCTTTCGGAAATCATGGGGGTGCAGGTAGAATTCACGGCGCAAAAAAAAGTTACGCAGGTGCATTGCCGGGGCGGGCGGAAAACGGCGAAGTATTTATACGAGTACAGGGGCGTGAAGGACTGCAATGCCCTTTATGCACTATCCGGTGGGGACAAACAATGCAAATACGGCTGTCTTGGTCTGGGAAGCTGTATAAAGGTCTGTCCCGTTGATGCCATATCGTACGACAGCGAGGGGCTGGTCTGGGTGAACAGGGAAACGTGCATCGGCTGTGGCAAGTGCATCGATGTCTGCCCGACGGGTGTCATGCGGTTTATACCCTATGAAGCAGACCTGATCGTTGCATGCAATTCGAAGGACAAGGGAGCCGTCACGAAGAAGAACTGCTCCGTCGGATGCATCGGATGCAAGATATGCGAAAAGCAGTCGCCTGACGGCGGTTACCAGGTGAATGATTTCCTGTCCGTCATTGATTATGCTATTAAGGGTGAAAGGGAGAAAGGGGCGGACAAATGCCCGACAAAGTGTATTATACCGAATAAATAAGAAGGGGACAAATCTCCATGCAGCCTGTACATCTGATTTTTGGAACATACAACAGCCAACCTGTAGGGAATTTCCATGAAGTTATTGAGAATGTCTACCAGCAAGCATATAAACCCTTTATCAGTATTTTAAACCGGTACCCCGAATTCCCCGTGACTCTTTATTATTCAGGATACCTTCTTGAATGGCTGGAAAATAATCACCCTGAATTCTTTATGCTTCTGGATGAAATGATTAAAAGGAAGCAGGTGGAATTACTCGGCGGCGGTTATTACGAACCGATCTTTACAACCATCCCCCAAACGTCTATTATTGGACAGGCGGAAAGCCTTACCACATATCTCAGGGTTCATTTTGGCAAGCGGCCGCGAGGTGTCTGGCTTCCGGAAAGGGCCTGGGACCCTTCACTGATTTCCCTGTTAAAGGGGGGAGGTTTTGAGTATACTTTCCTGGATGACAATTACTTAAAGTATGCCGGGGCCGAAGACGATGCCCTGCATTACCCGTGTATCACCGAAGACCAGGGAAGGGCCTTGACGATTTTTCCGTTGTCGCGGCATATACGTTCCCTCATCCCGGATTCGGAACCGGGAAATCTTATAGATCAAATCAGGAGAATAGGCTCCAGGGACAGGGAAAAAGTTGTTGTTATATTTGAGGATGGCGCCAAATTCGGGGAATGGAGCAATTCAAATAAAAAATATTATTCGGAAGGCTGGCTGAATTCGTTTATAAAATGCTTGACGGAAAACCAGGACTGGCTTGTGCCCGTACATCCGGGCAGGTTCAATAAAACCCATTCCTGTTTGAGTTTGTATTATCTCCCGGCCACCTTGAACGAGGAGATGAACGGCTGGCTTGGAGCCACGCTGGGCCTTTCGGACCGTCAAACAAGGAAATCAGGGAATACAGGAAGGTCTTTCAAGGATTTTTACAGGAAGTATTCCGAGAGTTACCTCATGTACGCCAAAATGATGTACGTCAAAATACTCGTTAATCAGATAAAGGGAGACAAGTATAAAAAACGGGCAGCCCGGGACGAACTGTGGAAGGGGCAATGTAATTCCGCTTACTGGCACGGATTGTATGGGGGAATATATTTTAATCACTTAAGAAAAGCCGTCTATCGTTCGTTGATCGAAGCTGAGAAATTGACCCGTGAAAAGGGTATTTTTCTTCCTTCCATCGTCACTTTCGATTTTGATATGGATGGAAAGGATGAGTACCTTTACCAGGGGCTGGATATAAACGGGTATATTCACCTGCGGGGAGGGATGCTGTTTGAACTTGATTTCCTGCCGGTGTCATGGAATTATCTGGACACGTTCAGGCGTTACTACGAACCGTATCATGCGGACCTTAAGGCCAAAACACCGGTTGACGGGTATTTGCGGAAGGCGTTTTTGGATCATTTCCTGGAAAAGCGGACAAAAATCAATTCCCTGAGGGATGCGGACCTCGGCGTACATGATAATTTTGTGAATGCCGTGTACGAGGTGAAAGACTTTAACCGGGAAAAGAATGAGTTGATTCTTGAATGTGAAGGGGAAATAGGGAAGGAAGACAGGTCCCATACGGTCAGGATTGAAAAAAAATACAGGTTTAAAAGAAAAAGTATAGTGGTTAACTATAAAATAAGCAGTTCGCAGGAAGGATCATTTGATACTGTTTTTGGCTTGGAAATAAATCTTGCCCTTGCATCCAATAATACGGGGTGCCAGGAATTGAAAGGTGTTTTGGGGAATAAAACCATTATAATTACCGAGGATTTCAGCGATACCCCCGACCTGTCAGGCATGATTGTCAACGACCTTTGTAACAATGTCCAGATTAAAATCACGGCCAGTGAGCCGTTTTCCCTGTGGAACCTGCCGGTTAAAACACAGTCACGCACCCACGAAAGGGTGGAAAACATTTACCAATCCACGTGCCTGGTACCACGATGGGACATAAAACTGGAGCCGGAGAGCGTGTTTGAACTGGAAATCGAACTGGCTTTAAGCGAAATCAAGTGATCGCTTTATTCCGGGATTACCTGACTATAATGAGATTTGGAATTTTAAAATAATGAGTATTGAAAAATTCTCCTGTGCCATCGTCGGTGCCGGCGTTGTCGGGCTGGCTGCGGCATTTGTATTGAGGAAAAAATTCAGAAATATTCTCGTCTGTGAAAAACACACCAGCTTCGGCAGGGAAACGTCCAGCCGCAACAGCGAAGTTATACACGCCGGCATCTATTATCCTGCCGGTTCACTCAAGGCCCGTTTATGCGTGGAAGGCAACCGACTGTTGTATGCGCATGCGGAAGAATACGGGGTTCCGTATAAAAGGACCGGTAAACTGATCGCGGCCTTCTCGGAGGCTGAAGGCAGGGAGCTGGAAGGCCTGATGGAGAAGGCCGTTAAAAACGGCGTTACGGACGTAAAGATACTGTCTGAAAATGAAAGCAGGGCCATGGAGCCTGAATTATCCTGCACTTCAGCCCTGTTATCGCCTTCCACGGGCATTATTGATTCCCATGCGCTCATGGCGTCGTTTGAATCGGCGGTGAAGGAGACGGACAGTCTCCACGCTTACGGATGTGAGGTGAAGTCCATTGAAAAATCCGGTGGGGATTATATCCTTAACATCAGGGATGCGGACGGGGAAATGATGCAGATTGCGGCCGAGGTAGTCATTAATGCCGCCGGTCTTTATGCCGGGGAGGTGGCCGGGTCAGCCGGTTTTGATGCCGACGGCCCGGGATACAGGCTCTATTATTCCAGGGGCGAGTATTACAAGGTGAACGGCGTCAAGCCCTGGCATTTTAAATCACTTGTTTACCCCACGCCGGACGTGGACAGCCTGGGCATCCACATCGTCCTGGACCTTCGGGGGGGCCTTAAACTGGGGCCGAACGCGTATTATGTGGATGATGTACAATACGACCTTGATGAAAGGTGCAAGCAGGATTTTTTTGATGTGGGATTAAAATATCTGCCCGGCCTGAAATGGGATGATATCTGCCCGGACATGGCCGGTATCCGGCCGAAACTCCAGGCGCCGGGAGTACCCTTTGCCGATTTCGGAATATATGAAGAAAGCGGCAAAGGGTACGGCGGATTCGTAAACCTGATGGGGATTGAGTCACCCGGGCTTACAAGCTGCCTCGCCATAGCCCGTCACGTGGAAAAACTTCTATTTTAGAGGCACCGCCAAAAATTCTCCTTTTCAGCGGTGCCGGCCTTAAAGTTGCTGAAAATTACTTGACTTCCTGTTTCAATTTCCTTCAGAAAGAGCAAACAGAAAATGATTCAGGTTGAAACCGCCTGAATCACAGGCGAACCTGAAGATATGCGTTCCCTTTTTCAATGAAATTCCAGGAACAACGACATCCTGCCAACTCTGCCAGCCGCCTGTAGCAGCCAATCCAACTGATCCTGAAACGTTTTCCTCGTCAATTTCAAGGTGGCATTTACCGCTGTTCATTCCCGCCGCCCGGATTGTTATATCGTATACACCGTCTTTGGTTACCGTCAGGGTGTATTCCAGCCATTCGTTCTCGGCTGTCCATCCCACGTTGAATCCGCCTTCCGCGCAGCTTTCCATATCCACGCCATCTTTCCTGTATTGACCTCCGTTATTGTTGTAATCCGAATCGCTGTAAGCAACCTGGTCGCCGCCCTGATCATAATCTTCCGCTTCAATTTTTCCGGGAACAATATTGGATCCCTTGCCTTTAAATGCCATTTGCGGGACATAGGAAGATTCAAAGCCGTACACTTCCACTTCATTAAGGCCGTATGTGTTTTGGGGACCTTTATTAATATTATTTATTCTTATGTAGCGGGCATCAACTGAAACGTTTAAATCATCGGTTGCGCCATTACCGTTTTTAATATCCGTAACAGGCTTCCATTCCTCCCCGTCGACCGAGAATTCTATTGAGTATTCCTTTGCATAATTGCTGGACCATTTCAGAATTATTTTTTTAACATTATAGAAGGTCTCTTCACCCAGGTCTATTGAAATTGATTGTTTTTTACCCTTAACGCTCTGCCAGGATGTTGCCGCTTTGCCGTCAACAGCCAGTTTGCCGGGATTTGTTTTGCTTTCGGAAAACGCCTTTACCTTTTTCCCCTTTGCCAGATTGGGCAGTTCCATCATGACATACGGGGCCGTGCTTGCCGGAATGCCGGCATCCCATTTGTACGTGGCAACGGAGTTGGCCGGTATGGACGCCGTGGCCTGGTTTCCGTTATACATGATGTTGAAATACTTGGTTATGTTTGACTGGTTCATCACGACAAGGGCGATGGTGGAATCTGGATTGAGGAAGGCCACGCTGGTGACGGTTTTCATCTCTCCCGCACCACTTTCAATTCTCCTGGAACCGAACGTGGTGAATTTGGTGTATTGACCGAGAAGGTAATACTCCGGTGTCATCCAGTAATTATCAGGATTATCCGCGTCCTGGATCAAAAAAGTGGGCCCGGGTGTTCCCGGCCAATGGTGCGTTTTTATTTTGCTGTCCAGCATCGTCACCCAGCCGTTATACGTGCAAGACCAGTTTCTGATGTATTCGGCAATTCTTTCCATGCCGCCAACTCCCCAAACAGCCCGTTCGGTGAAGAATATGTCCTTTTCGGGAAATTCTTCATGAAGCGGCGTCATCTGGGAAGGTGTGCCGCCGTAATCGTGGAATCCCGTCCCCGCTACGGCCTTATAAGCGACGGGATCGTCAAGAATGGCTCCGGCGTATCCCAGGGCCATATTGAAATTATGATCAAGTATGAAAATTTTTGTTTTAATTCCGTGGGCTATGAATTCCTTTTTTATTCCGATGGCCAGTTCCGCCATTTGATCCGAATCCATCAGGCATCCCGGGTAATTGCCCGCGTACTGCGGTTCATTCTGGATTGTCATGGCGTAAATGGGGATTCCCTGCTCCTGGTATGCCTGGATGGCCATCCTGTAGTAAGCGGCCGCCACGTACGTGTATTCCTCCTTGAGGTAACCCCTGATCAGGCTGTCCGTAGTTTTCATCCATCCGGGAGGACTCCATGGCGAAGCGATGAATTTGAGGTCCGGGTTTATGCTCAATGCTTCCTTGAGAACCTTGATGATATTGTATTCAATGTCCTTCTGTATGGAGAAATGTTTTAATTCTACATCAGTCTCACCTTCAGGCATGTCGTCGTACGAATAAAATTTCCTGGCGGTAAAATCGGCTGTCCCGAGGCAGATCCTCATTAAATTGATACCTATTCCTTTTTCAGGATCCACCAGGGCGCGCAGTACTTCCTCCCTTTTTTCCGGCGACATTTTCATCAGGTTGTATACTGTCGATTCTTCAAATGAATAACCGAGGCCCTGCATTTTCTGGTATGTTGTTTTGGAATCGACATTAATGGTCGTCAACTCCATACCCCCCGGCATGGTAAAACGCAGGTTCTTTTGCTTGGCCAGTTTATAGGCAATTTCCTGCGGCTCCTTGTACCAGACTCCTGATCCCGGATTTTTTTCCGAGCTGACCCATACCTCAACATCAAAATTCCCGGACGGTACAATTTCGATAGTGCTCGTATTGTCCGCTTTATCCTCATCCGCATCCGTGATTTCCACATCCAGTGCTTTAGGCGCCGGTTGAACACTCACACATGCGGCTATAATAAACAAGGAAATGAAAGCGCAAACAAGGACGCCTGTTGGTTTTATATATTTCATAGAACCCCCTAAAATTGTGTATATTTGTGCCAACAATAGTATATTGTTATAGATGTTTCAAGCCTCATATATCATTATCTGAACCGGTTTTAACAGGCACCGCCCATGATATCGGCCCGGGTTTATCCGGCAAACCAAACGCGGTATAAAATAAATTGATATTTTCCATTATTTTCATAATACTTAAAGCATATCTTTTTTAGGGATTTCGGAGGCAATATGGAGGAGATTTTATCGCAGAAGGAGATCAATTCCCTTTTAGATGCCATCACGGTTGATACGGGTGGTTCAAAAAAGGAAACTTCCGGTATTACAAAAAAAAAGCTTTGTTACTATAATTTTTTACGCCCGAAGAAGCTTTCCCTGGAACTGGAAACCCGCATGCGGGCTATGTATACCGGCTTGTCAGAGAGGATTGCCTCCGTTTTTGCCGAATGCCTCAATCTCTCCGCCTCCCTGTACTTGGCTTCCCTGGATGAACTGACCTATGGGGAATTCACGGCATCCATACCGGAAAATGCGGCACTGGCCGTGGTCAACATGTTTCCTGCGGCCGGGAAAATGTTCATTGAAATGGACCCCGTGCTGGCCCGGGTAATCATTGACAGGTATGCAGGCGGGAAGGGTGCCGTCATGAAAAGCGGGCATATATTGACCGGAATCGACAGGGACATCCTGGGCGTCTTTTTTTATAACATGGTACGGGAGTTTAAATCGGCCATACAGCCGTTAATCAGGCTTCAGCCGCAATTGGAAAAAGTTACGTCGAACCCGGAATTTGCCGCCGCATCATCAGACGGTGAAATTACCATCCTGGCAACCTGCGAAACGAAGATCGGGAAGATCCAGGGTATGTTGAATTTTGGTATCCCTTACCCGGTAATCCAGCCGTTCGTTTCCGGGATTATTTCTTCAACCATGTCTTCTGCCGGGAACGAGGATAGCCGGGAACAATTATTAAACCGGATTAAATTAAAGATGCATGATTTTTTTCGGGTCAAAGGGTTTTCGATAAAGGAAATATGCCAATTGAAGAGGGGGAGCCGCATTCCCATTGATGCTGCCAATGAATGTATCCGGAAATTCAGTGTGGCGCCGGACAGGAGGTCCGTATGAGCGGGGATGAGAAAAAACAGGACAGGGACAAACGGATAGACCCCAGGATCCCCGGATTACCCGGCCTGTCGCTTGCAATCAGGTTTGAAGGCGGTGTCATTCCATGGAAAGACCTGGCTGTCGAAGAAGAAGTGCGACCGCGCCTGATTGCGGATTTCACGGGGAGGCAGGGTGAACTCGTGTTTGGCGGAACCGTGCTGGCGGATATACGTGTTGTCGAACGCGGCAGGGGAAAAGCCTTTGCCGAAATTTCAGGAACAAACACCGCGTTGACGGAAGAATATCTGTGCGGCCTGCTTCTCGATACGCCATTGCCCGTAACGGTGGAAATAGGCCGGACAACGATGGAGTTGTCCGATGTGGAAAAATTGCGTCCCGGGTCTGTTATCAATTTCGATGTACCCATTGATGCTCTTTTGAATTTATATGTAGACGGCATTGCTTCTCCCGTTGCTTTCGGCAAGGCATTCCAGGTGGATGATAATTTGGGCATCATCATTACCCGGTTAAACCGGTTTACGGATGTCGCTGACGGCATGAAGGTAAAAAAAGTGGATTATCTGCCGGCTTTAAATCTGAGGCTCATCCTGGGAACAAAAAAACTCACATACCGGGAAATAACCGGTATCTCACTGGACATGGTTCTCGAACTGGACCAGCCGGCGGCCGAACCGGTCAAGGTCATGCTTGATAACGGGACGGGTTTCTCCGGGGAGATTATGGTTGTCAATGAGTGTTTTGCCGTCAAGCTTGTCGGTGGAACAGGAATGCCGCCCGGAGGATTCGAAGAAAAGGAACAGGCAGGCATGGAAATTAAACCGCCGGCCTGCCTTGAGGAAACGCACCTGGAAACAGAAAAATCGCTTCTTGGTGACGCCATCGGGAAAGCCGCCGGGGAACTGCTTCTTGAAGTATTGCGCCCTGAACATCCTCAGATAATTGCGGCGGTTCTGTCACTCATGGATTCGTATAAAGCCAGCTGTGTGTTATCAGGACTGCCTGTTGAAATCCAGACGGAAGTGACGCAGCGGCTGGCGGCATTGGATAAAATCAGTCCAGCAGTATTGCGTATCCTTGAAAAGGCACTCGTGCCCCGACTGTCCCTGGCCGAAACGGGTGCTTCCTGCCGATTCAGCGGTATCGATACGCTGGTAAGAATCCTTCAGTTCATGGATTCACCATCCCAAAAGGCATTAATGGCAGGCATCGCAACAACGGATCATCTCCTGGCGGATAAGATCAAAAAAAGGGTCTTCTTATTCGAGGATCTTTTAAAACTGGATGACAGGGCCGTACAAAAAATGCTGCGGGAAGTCGATACTTCCGTACTTGCCATGGCCTTAAAAGGGGCTTCCGGCGATATACAGGATAAGATTTTTCGCAATATGTCAAAACGGGCTGCAGTAATATTGAAGGAAGACATGGCGTTCATCGGGCCCGCCAGGCTGTCCGACGTGGAAGAGATGCAGAGCCGGATTGTAAATATTGTGAGGAAACTGGAAGAGCAGGGTGAAATCATTATTGTCCGGGACGACGAGGACAAGCTTGTATTGTAGAATTTTGGGAGGCAATGCCGAATACGGATTTAAATATTAAGGAAGCTATATGAGTGAAATTATTGATTTTACGGGTTTACTGGATATAAACGGAACCTTTAAAACGATTGATGAAGGAGCCCTCATATCCGGCCTGGTAAACTGGTCTGAAAAAGCGAGGCGGGAAGGGTTGTTGGCTCTGGAAGATGATTTGGAGGAAATAAATCTTCTTTTCATGAGGAAACTCCTGCAGCTGGTGGTTGACGGGACTGACCCGGAAATAATAAAAGGGATAGGCCGCCGGGATATTGCCGTCCTTTCGTTCTATACCAAAAGGATTTATAAGGCCCTCTATTACATGGTATACGACCACGATGAAAAGAATTTTGCCAAAAAATTCGGTTCCCGCCTGGATTCATTGCGTCTGACAAATTACAGATCTTTATTTGACGTCCTGGAAAAGCAGATCTGGGCAAAGGAGACCGGCAATAACGATCTTGACGATATGAACAGGCTTATCGTCAGCAATATGGGCCTGGATGAAAAGGGCCCTCTTTTAAACGATTGTTTTAAAACATGCCTTGCCGTGAACAGGATACGTTACAAGCTGGTATTAAAAGGCTGTCTTTCCATTCAGTCAGGCGACAATCCGAGGATAGTGGAGGCGGCACTGCTTTGCTTTGCCGATCCGCTCAAGCGGGACAGCTATTCCATGAGTGAGTAGGCTGAGGGCAGCTCACTTTACCGGTATGATCAGGACCCACCCGGGCAGGATCACTGTGGGATCCTTGATTTTATACTTGTTTTTCACCCATATCTTGGGCCAGAGAAACGGGTCGCCGTAAATGAACGGGTACCCCGCTATTGTCCACAGGCATTCCTTCCTGCCTGCTTTCCATTTTACAGTGTAAAGACGGTATACTTCCTGGCTTGCATATTTGTTGAGCAGGTTTTTTGCCCTTGAGAAAAAGGCGGTGGCATGAATGGCGTTGGAATTTGACTCCTCCCATAAGCCTAACTTGATAAAATCCCTGCCCGTACTCCATAATTCTTCCAGGGGAATAACGCGTTTTGTGTCCGGCGCGGAAACGGTATCCCTGGTATAAACCTTTATTTCTTCAGCGGCTTCTTTGCTGAATGCGTCCACGTCAAAGGGAAAAGGCATGATGATATTTCCATTGTCATCGGCAACGGTCAGCTGTGAAGTCTTTTCAAGCAATTTCAGCGCTTCCTCCTTGAGAGCCTGCAGTTGGGTTGTTTTCAGAACCTCTTCCTTGTCTATGATTTCAAGGGCAAGTTTTTTTGCATGAATGAAATGGTTTTCAGCTTTTTCGAGGTCATGGTTGTCAAGGGCATCGATTCCCCGGAAATAATAATCATTGACTTCGTCCAGTATGTCCCTGCCCCACTCGTACGCCTTGATTTCCTCCGCCTTGTCCAGGATGGAAATAATGTCGTCTTTCAATATATGAATCCAGATGATTTTATCATTCACAAGGGAGAGTAATTCACCGGCTTCCTCTTTTGCCCTGTTTGATTCACCTTCGATTTTTTCGCGTTCGCCGTCATCCATTCGTTTTTCAAGACCCGTAAACAATGTTTGAACATGTACGTACCGTTCCGGATAATAGAGATCCGCCTGCGCGGCCTTCAATTGGTCCGTCAGTTCTGTAAATTCGTTTTGAAGCTTTTTCGTATCCGGTGATGCTGCATCCTGTGCCTGCAGAAAGGGCACTGCAAGAGTGGCAAGCAACAGGACTGTAGAGAAAAATCTCATTTCACGCTCCTTCCCTTGATTTTAATAAACATGGTTGCAAGAGTCAACGAGAACACTTGGAAAAAAACGTTAATCCTGCTATGCTTGATGTATGCAACAGGGGAACATTTTATCAACAGACGTTTTGCAGGCAATGGACCATCGTTACGATGTATTTAACGGTTCAAAAAAAGCGGATCCTGATCTCGTAAAACAGGGTTTGTACACGCCCCTTTGCGTAACCGGAAAAAAGGTTGTCTGGGGTTACCCGATACTGGAAACGGCACCCGGGCTGGGGGTCGCGGAATTACAATGCGTGGCAATACCTGATAGTACGGCAGAGGATGAGTTAAAGTGGGCCCTGAAACTGGAAAACAGGACCGGGAAATATTCTTTTAAAGAAAAGGAAAAAATCGTGTCCCTGCTTTCCCCCGGTATTGATTCGTCTTATCACGGACTCGTTCGCATGATCGAGGGCAGGGATGATCCCGGGTTCTTTGACAGGATTAATAGGTATTCTCACTTCAGCATGACTTTGAAAAAGGCCGTTAACCAGGGTATTGTGGATTACAAAACCGCATCCGAAACAAGCGATCTTCCCGAAGCCTGTATAAATCGGCTTTTTACACCCGGCTGTCTTGAGTCCTTCTCCTTCAGCAACCGGCGTATTTTTCTGGTACAGTATTATGAAGTGGTCCGGCGCGATAAACTGGACTGTGAGAAAGCCCTCGATGTGCTGGAGGACATTTTAAAATCAGAATCTCCTCTGGAAAACCTTTCCGGAATGCGGTTTCCGCTTTTAACGGCATCCCGAAGACAATTCGACACATTCAAGGAAAAATACCTGCCTTCGGCCGGTATCCGCCTGACGCCCCCCGATTACTTTGAGGGGGATCATTTTTCCGTTTCGTTTTCCTTCTACTCAAAGAAGAGCCTGGCCAGGAAAATCAGTAAATTAAAAAACATCGAAGAGCATTCCGATGAATTATTCGACATTCTATAAGAATTTATTTTCCAGGATTTTTTGCACTCAGGAAATATCGGAACATCCATTGGTTGTGAGTGCCCTGAAAAAAATGGAAGGCATTCCTGTTTCCATAATCAACGCCAGGGAGGACCTGCCGCCGGAATACAGAAATCAACGCACTTTATTTATTCAAAAACCGAAAGGAAATATTGTGGGCCGGTGCCCCGGTTCCCGAGGGCACCTTTGCTGTAATTATTTGACCATCAATGCGTATGAGGGATGCACCCTGGGCTGCACGTACTGTATCATGAAGAGCTACCTGAATTTTTCTCCCATCACCGTGAATATTGATATCGAGAAATCCGTTGAACAGGTATTGAAAATCAGGGAGAATAATCCGGGTCAAATAATCCGGATAGGGACCGGAGAAACGGGGGACTCGCTTCTGTATGACCCTCTTTTTGATCTTTCCCGTCAATATGTTGAGGCTTTTTCCGGGATTCCTGAAATTTATTTTGAACTTAAAACAAAAACGGATTTCATAGATCATCTGGTCGGTATAAAAAATAAGGGCAACGCCGTCATCGGCTTTTCCCTGAATCCGGACAGACTGGCCCTGGAGGAGGAAAAATTTGCCGCTCCTCCCGCTGCAAGGTTTGCTGCGGCAGAAAAAGCTATAAATTCCGGGTATAAAATCGCTTTCCATTTTGACCCCATCATTCGCTGCAAGGATTGGCGGGAAGGCTATTCAAGAGTACTTGATGCGATGGAAGTGTTTCCGGAAGGGAAAATTGCGTGGATAAGCCTGGGTACATTTCGTTACCCGCCGGTATTGAAAGATAAAATGGGCAAGAGATGGTATTTATATGACGAATTTGTGCCTTGCCGGGATGGAAAGTTCAGGTACCTTCAAAAAATACGAACCGGTATGTACGGGATGGTTAAAAACCGCCTGAAAAAAATGTTTCCCAAAGTTCCGGTATACCTTTGCATGGAAAGTCCTGCTGTCTGGCAAAAGGTTTTTGGCAAAAATCCTGGGAAAATTAATGATTTATGTGTTATATTTAAACCTGTAGGATATCATTTCGAAAATTCCTGAATGGAGAGGGAAAAATTGCCTGTAACTTTTTAAGGGGAACGGGCGGTTGCTAATGGGAGGTATTTCATGACAAGAAAGTTTTTAATATTATTAGGCCTTATTTTGACGATTACATTGACAGCATACGGTGATGAAGTGGGTGAAATCACCTACATACAGGGTACCGTGGAAATAGTGAGAGACGGAGAAACGATTGATGAAAGCGAACTGGATACCGGAATTGCCATCGAAAATCTCGACCTCATAAAGACGTCAGAGGATGGAAAGCTGAATTTCAAACTTAATTCATCCATTACACCGAAAGCGGAAATCGCCGTGTCCCCGGGTACGGTTTTTACTGTGGATGTTAACAAGGTGGGCAAAACGAATGCCACCACCCTGGATATGGTTACGGGCAGCCTGTCGATAAAAGCACAGAAACTGGCTGGTAATATGGGGCTTTCGGTACGTACTGATACGGCCACCATGGGTGTACGCGGTACGACATTCGAAGTTGAATCCTCGCCAGCAGGCGACATCCTTGTCTCCTGTGAAGAAGGAAAAGTTGAATGTGTGGATGATTCCGGAACCAAACTGGATGCCGAACCCGGCCAAGTCGTCGAAAAGGACGAAGACCTGGCATTCAAGGCCATCCCCGTCAAGGTGACAAGTTTGAAAAAATGGCGCCAGGACTGGCTGGCTGAAAAAGTCGAGGCATTCAAGGCGAACCCCCGGAAGGCAATCAAGAATTTCGCCCGGCGTTATAAAAAAGCCGTTACCCAATTCGACGCAGCCTATGCTTCCTTGATGAAAAAGGAAAAAATTCTCAAGAAATGGTTCCGGGAAGAAAAAGAAAAGAAGATGAGCGGTAAAATGGAAAGAATGAAGGAGAAGAAAGCGATCATGCGGGATTTGATGCGTATACGAAAGTCCGCTTTTATCCTTGAAAAGATTTATTACAGGTTGAACGAGCTTTATTCCTATTACAAACAGGGCTATGGCGAGGGTGAATTGGAAAACGGTGAAACAAGCGCCCAGTTCTTTAACAAGTTCCAGAAAGTGAGCAAGCAGCTTGAAAAGAAGATGCATCAGGTCCGGTTTATAGCAAAATTATATGCCAAGCGGAATGAAGGGTCCTTCCCCCTCGACGCAATGGGAAGCGACGATGATATTGACGGCGGTAATAATGATAATTTTTTTAGAGACGACGGTTTTTAAACTTGATGGTTAGGATATAATTTCAAGCGGAAAGAGGAAACCACTTCTCTTTCCGCTTTTTTTTCTACTGCCACGAAGCTTGTTGAAAAATAAATAAAATTTCATCCATCATTACTCGGAACCTCCTTATTAATCATGTGATCAAAATTTGACCATTTAAGGAGGTATAATGTTCATCCCACAATTTTGTCCCAATAAATACTGTAAAAATCATAATCCTAATAAAAACAGAAAAAAATGGTTTTACCATTACGGCTTTTATAATTCAAAGGCATTCGGCAGGACCAGAAGATTCCAATGCAAAACATGTCAAAAGACATTTTCAGTCCAGACATTTAAAGTCGATTACTTCGCGAAAAAAACCTTGCCTTATCAATCTCTTACAAATTGCCTGATAAGTTCCATGAGTATTCGCTCCCTGGCCAGGTTTTTTCATGTCTCTACTGGTACAATCGCAAATAAACTGGAACGATTGAACCATCAGTGCATCATAAAAAATAGACTTCTGCTGAAGGATTTCAAGCTTAAGGAGGATGTTGTCGCTGACGGATTTGAAACTTACGCTGTTTCAAGATATTTTCCTGAGAATATTAACGTATTAGTCGGTAAAAATTCTCAATTTGTCTATTCCTTTAACCATGTTACCTTTAGAAGAAAAGGGAGAATGACAAGAAAACAAAAGAAAAAAAGGTCATTTCTGGATAAGATCGTTAAATTTCAATATAAGGGCATATTCAAGTCCTTTCGAAATCTTTTAGATGAATTAACCAGGTTATGGGATCCTGCCATTTATTCGCCTATAATCCTGTTTACCGATGAGAAAATCGAATATGCAGAAGCTTTAAAATCCAACCCTTATCTGCATAAAATGAAACAGAACAAATTGTTCAATCATGTAAAAATAAATTCACAGGAGCTTCGGAACAAAAAGAATCCGCTTTTTTCTGTAAATTACATGGACCGTGAGTTTAGGAAAGATCTTGCTGCGTACAGGAGAAAGACAGCCTGCAATGCCAGGAATGTATCTGCTGCCATGGGAAGGTTGAGCATATACTCCTTTCATCATAATTATATTAAACAGTTCAGGATAAATAACAGATCAGAGTATCATGAGACGCACGCTTTCATTGCCGGAATACCAAACGCAGATATAACAGGAATTTTAAACGATAATTTCTTTGAAAATCGGTATTTTCTGAGTCATTATTCAATAACTAAATTTGAAATGGATATTTGGATGAAACGACTGAAGACACCTCTTAAGAAAGGTGAGGAATATGTTCCTGCTTATTATGTAGCTTAAGTGGGTTTTTCAACAAGGTTCGTGGCAGTAGTTATTAATCATGTAG
>JAFGKU010000206.1 GCA_016928415.1 Spirochaetales bacterium | reverse complement strand
GCTTCGGTATCACCATGGTAGCCGGCATCCCGGGGGGTGCCAATCTCCCGCTCTATCATGCGCTGGCAGCCAGCAGCATTACCCACATTTTAACCCGGCATGAACAGGGCGCCGGATTTATTGCACAGGGGATAGCCCGCATAACAGGTAAGGCGGCGGTCTGTCTGGCAACTTCGGGGCCGGGTGCGACGAATATCCTTACTGCCGTGGCGGACGCCAAACTGGATTCCGTTCCCATGGTAGTCATTACCGGCCAGGTGCCGACGGGATACCTGGGTACGGATGCGTTCCAGGAAGTGGATTTGTACGGAATGACGATACCCGTTACCAAGCACAATTTCCTGGTGAGATCGCCTGAGGAGTTGTTATCGATTATTCCCGAAGCCTTTGACATAGCCGAAGAGGGAAGGCCGGGCCCGGTCGTGATCGACGTGCCGAAAGACGTTCAGAAAGGAGTGGTTGAGGTGGATGTGTGGCCGGAAAGGAAGAAGAAAGCCGGCATGCCTCCGGCTAATGAACGAAAATTACAGGAAGCAGCTGTGATGATCGAACAGTCCAGGCGTCCCCTCATATACTTCGGCGGAGGCATCATTGCCGCCGGTGCCGCGGAAGAATTGCGGGTTTTTGCCGGCAAGAATTCAATCCCGGCGGTTGGGACACTCATGGGACTGGGTGTTTTTCCCCATTCACATCCATTGTACCTGGGCATGATAGGTATGCACGGTGACCGTGCCACGAACCTGTTGACGGAACGTACCGACTTGTTGCTGGCATTCGGCGTTCGTTTTGACGACAGGGCAACGGGCGATGTTTCCCGGTTTTGCAGCGGGGCAAAGGTGGTTCACATAGATATCGATGCATCCGAAATAAACAAGAACAGGGAGTCCCATCTATCCATAACAGGGGAAATAAAGGAGGCGCTTCGGCGGCTGATGTCCATGGTGTCCGTGGATACCCGGTCAGAATGGCTCGATGAAATCGAGAAAACGCAGGCCGCTTTTCCCAGACTATCCGCTTCAGGGAGTGATATGTCCGTGCCGGAAAATCTTATAAGGGAAATCGGCCGTTATGCGCCGGATGATGCGATCATCGTCACCGACGTGGGACAGCACCAGATGTGGACCGCCCAATACTACCCGTTCAAATCGCCGCGGACCTTTCTTACATCCGGCGGTCTCGGGACGATGGGATTCGGCCTGCCTGCTGCAATCGGGGCGGCCCTTGCCTCCCCGGGTAAACGCATAATCTGCATCAGCGGAGACGGGTCCATTCTCATGAACCTGCAGGAGTTTGCGACATTGGCCGACCTTGGTCTTGATGTTACCGTCTTCATCCTGGATAACGGGCATCTGGGACTTGTCAGACAGCAGCAGGAATATTTCTATGACAAGGTATATATGGCTTCGAAATTCGCTACGCGCCCCGATTTTGTCAAGGCGGCGGAAAGTTTCGGTCTTGCATCAATGGACCTGGGAGAATCCAATAATCCCGGCCAGCTGATCCGGAACGTGTTATCAAACAGCGGCGCCTTCATTGTCCGCGCCCCGATTCTGGAAAAGGCAAATGTTGTGCCGATGGTCCCGCCCGGCGCGGCTAATTTTGAGATGATAGGAGGATGAACATGAAAAATGATCGTTACACTATTATTGAACTGCTGGTGAACAATCACCCAGGCGTGCTCTCGCACATTACCGGCCTGTTTTCACGCCGGTGCTATAACCTGGAAGGCATACTCTGCGCGCCGCTTAACGGAGGTGCCAAAAGCAGGATGTTTCTTCTGCTGACAGCGGAGCAGCATATCAACCAGGTTATCAGCCAGATAAGGAAACTCTACGACGTGGATGAGGTGTGGGTCAGGGAAGACATCGACGGCAGCCTGTTTCACAGGATACATGACCTGGCGGCCGAGCCGGTAGCGGTATAAGATGGACGAAAATAACCGCTGAACGGCTATTCTGCTGTAAGGAACAAGAATAATAAACCGCTGAACACGCCGATTGGCGCCGAATCAGGCCTGCCGTTGCAGAAATACAATCAAAATTTTCATCAAATTCTGAAACCTAACCAAGGCTCCGGAGTAGAGTATAACAGGAAAAAAAAGAGAAGGAATAGAATTTTAACGAGTGGATTCCATGATTAGTTTTTCATTATTTTCATCCAGGCGGTGGGTGGTTAGTGGTCCGGTCGGCTGACCGGCGCAACCGCCTTTCCCGCCTATCAACACAGTATAAATCAATCCCTAATTATCCGCGTTGGTATCTATTTAAGGTTCCGGTACGGTCGTGCCTTCGATTTCGCTGATTTCCTTTTCCATTTCCGTTTTTAACGACTCAACTTCTTTTACGTAGGCGGCCATCCGGGTTTCCAGGTCCTCGGTTTTTTCCAGGGCGATTTCCAGGTACACGATCCTGTCCTCGTTCGCCTTTTTTTCCTCCGACAGCCGGTTGATCGATTGTTCGTTTTCACTTATTTTTTCTTTTTTGCCGTTTATCTTTGTCTGGAGGTCTTCACGCCTCTGGATGAGGTCGTTTTTGGCGGCCAGGTTCTGTTGATATAATTCATTGATTTTCGAATTGTAGCTCGTGTCTTCGATACTATTAACGGCTTGTTCCATTTTTTCAAGCTGGGGATTGATCCGATACAATAACCAGTCTATTTTAACCATAAGCCTGTAATAGGCTTCCACTTCCTTGTTCAGCTGTGTATTTTCGGCATTCAGGCTGCTGATGGATTTTGATAATTCCGCATTGGCCGCTTTTTTTTCGCTTATTTCATTTTTAGCCTGTTCCATGTCAACGTAGGCAATGGATTCACCAAAGGCATGAAATATAAAAAATACAAATAAAAGAGCTGAAATTATAAAAATTTTATTTTTCATCTGGTCCCTCTTGTTATTCTATTGATCTATCAGTATGCCCTAATACACACCGATAGAATATATTATAGAAGAAAAATATTTTAAGTCAATTATAAAACCCCGTTTTTATATTTTAGTGCTGTACGGGAGAATGGGAATTAATCACGCACTACACAATAGACCGGACGGGCCGACTATGAGTTTTCTTCGATATGAATGATTATAAACATCTGCTCAATCCAGCTTTCATGCCTTGTTTGATATCCCACAATCCGTTGATTAGTGGTTGAGATCCCGGTCGCGGGGTCCGTGGTATAGGTCGTCTGGTATATAGGTTCCTGCCATTGCCTTTCCCTTATCTGTGCCTCTTCCGCTATAATAGCGTTGCATCCATAGGATCGTGCTATTTTCTTAGCCTCGTTTATTCTGTTCGATGGGCTGTTTCCCCGCAGAACCATGTAGCCCACTTGGTCGTAATTATCTGGCGCCGCGATTTCGTAAACGGTAACCACGGCATCTTCGGCAAGGGCGGGCCGTTTTTCACCGGTGAGGGTAACCTGGGGTAAAAAAAACATGCATGAGGTTAATGAAAGAACAAACAGCAATGTTGATATAAAGTATTTAATCATTATATAGCAGTCCTCCTTTGGGATTCATAGATATTCCTGCGAATGGCATTTTGGAACGTTTTACAGCATAACTTTAATAAAATTATTCTTAATTTTCAAGTTTTCAAGCGAATTTACCTTATTTAGCGCGCCCTGAAACCACATGTACAATTAATACAACCAATGTCATACTAAACATACCGGCGATGGGAATATTCGCCGGCATGTCCGCGCTCGGTTTTTATGGCTAATATACCCTGCCGACCGCGTAATCCTGATCTCTGTCTTCCCAGAACTGGACGGGAACCCGCCTGATATCCACCGGCTGGCAGCCTTCCATTACCCAGGCAATATGTTCCTGATCATCCCATTTTAAGATCATCATGGAATGTTCGTTTTCAAAAGTCAGGCGCGCCAGGTAATCGCCCGCCTTGGGTATATATTTGTATGAACTGTAGGGTGTAAGCCACCGGCCATTAATGTCAACCTTCTGGAAACTATGCAGCCCTGAATGATAACAATAAAATCTGCCGGTATTCTTAAATATGTTCACCAGCTGGTTTACGCCTGTAATTCCGTCAAATGAGTAGGGGCCGAGATTTCCCAGGTCCTCATTGTAATACCATGATACCGTCTCGGAACACATATACCCGTCGGCTAACGTTCCGTACTTGCCGGGATCCGTGCCGTTTTTACCTATATCGCAGATGAACATTCTCAATGCCTTTGGGAAATCACCTATGTGATAATTCGTTCCCATAAGGCGGTTCGCGTATTCAAGGGGGCCCAGATATTCCTCGATTGTCCCCGGCTTGTATATAGTGACAATGCTTCCGGGGCCGCCCAGGTACCTGTCGATGGCATAGGCCATCTCCATGGCTTTGTAATCAAAGGAAGTGTGGATCGGATCCGAATCAATATCCTCATAATTGAATATCTTCATATTATTGTAAACGATGAAGACCCTTATGTAATTGATATTCAAAGGAACTGATCCAGTCTTGTTGACAAGGTACATTTTGTCCCAGTAACTTCTGTTGCCGTATGTAGTCATGGAATAGAGTACATTAAGTCCCGAGATTGTAATTTGGCCATGAAAGAGACGCAGGTTTGTCGAATTCCTGGTAAACAGGCACTCCACATCCTTGGTGTTATGGGTAATATTTTCAAATCTGATGTAACGCGTAAAACTCGTCACAGTAGGTGGCAGCAGGGATTTCAGCCCTATGTTGACAGTAAAACCCGTCGGATAATTATCTGGATCCAAACGGGTGATGATCGACTGGTCTGCATTAACAGCCGGGTCGCCGATTTCTGCAGACTCAAATGAACAGGAAAAAAACACCATTAAAGCCAGTGCTGTAAGTAAATAACAACCTCCCAAAGATTTTTTAACTTTACTTTTAATCATGTTTACCTCTTCTTGTTGATTTTATGTATTTTATCTGATTTTTTACTGAAAAATCGAAAATACGAAGGATAATATACCTTGGTTGATTTAATGTATCAACCTAAAAAAGACATTTAATTAATTTTTTTAAAATCGGATTTTTTTCATACAGATTTCCGGGATCATGTGAAATTTAAACAATATTTAATTATACTTAAATAACCAATTTTGGATAAAGGAGGTGTCCTGTATGAAAAAAATCCTGCCGGTATTATTTTTTTCCCTTTTTATTTTCATGCTCATCTCGTGCGCTTTATTCGTTCCCACGGTTGTCCGTTGGCCCGATGCCAGCCGCGAACAGGGCAGCCGAACCCTCCCCCTGAACTATAAAACGGATATATTCAGCGATTTTTTATGGACCACACCGGATATTGTCGCCCTTGAAACCGGCGGAACTTTTGAATGGAAAGGCGAGACGATAAGTTTTGAAATTGCCAGCACGGCTATGACCATATGGTATAGGGGTGAAGAAATCAAAGCGGTTAAAAAAACTTCTGAAAATCTCTATTACCCGGAACTTGCGCAGCTTAAATCCAGAATAGTTTATGAATCTCGTTGGGTCTCCGAAACGGTTACTGTCCCGGAGACGGTCACTGTCTGGAAAACAAGAATGGTACCCAGGATGCAATTCAATCCAGATGGATCTACGACCACAATATATGTATCCGAATCGTATACGGAGTTGGAAACCCATTATGTAACTAAAACGAACTGGAAATGGGAAAGTTATCCTGTTTCCGTTTACGATATACCTTCTTATGAATACTATGACGTTCAACTATCCGGGAATGACCGGCTTTTAATTTACGAGGTGATGGAAAAGGGTGTTAAAAAATATCTTGTACAGAATCCTTCTTATTTGATGGTTACGGAAAAGGAAAAGAGTTTTTGGGGGGAAAAGGACGTCAACATTATCTTTATTGATGCTAATTCAAATGGTGTTTTTTTCGAGGATCAGGATAAAGTGCTGTTCAATGTATGGAATCCCTATGACAGGAATTCATCCTACCGGCAGCTTCCCAGGATTATTGATAATCAATGGTATGGGGTGAAAGACCTGCAGGACGATCTTTTTGTTTATTTTGAGGAGCAGGGGGACCGGCTTTTCATCGGTTATGAGAACGATAAATACATAAATAACAATAAAAGCGGGAACCTGATTATTGAGAATTTTGATTTTGATAATAAACGTGTTTTTGTGAACGGGCAGGAGTATACTACTTTCTTCGGAACCAATTTTAAATGTGAATACGGGAAATACCACATTGTATTGTCTATACCCGGCCACCTTGATTACGAAGAAGTATTTGTCATAGACGATGAGAATCCGAAGAAAGTGATTGACTATAAGTTTACCGAAGAGGCGGGAGCAGTTTCGATTAAAAATATTTTCGCCGCCTACTGGATGGTGAAGGTGACAGGGGAGGGTATGAATAAAACCTATTTTAAAACCGATATGATCAACCTTCCTCCCGGTGAATACGAGGTGCATATAAGCGTGGAAGGATTTATTTTCAAGAAATCCGTTGTAATAGAAAAGGGGAAAACCGAGGTTATTAATTTTGAGGAGGAGATCAAACGGGGATGAATCCCTCCCCGTATATCATGCCGGGGTTTCTTTGAACAAAGCTGAGTTCTGATCGTTAAGACTTAATATGTATTTTGCAGTCCTTTCCCATGAATTTAGGGGTAATAGAATCATTTTTTCTGCTTGTGTTTTCAAAACATTGGGAGTATAATAACAATAGGTTGGTTGATTCTTAAATCCAACCAACCTGGAAGTATGAATTTTCTTTTAATCAGTCAGCCTTGAAAGAAAATACCTGCTTCCAACAGTATTGGAAAAGGAGGTGAGAATTGGCAGTGATTCCGCGGTTCCGTTTATCGGATACCGTGATTTAAAAAAAACTTGGGGATAAAATAAACAAGGAGGAAATAATGTTAAAAAGGAAAAAGTTAATTATCCTGTCTGCTGTTCTTTTTGCGATTTTTGCTTTTTCGGCTTTAAGTGCGGATGAATGGGCACCCTATACATACTATACGAAAGGCACCGTGGTTACGTACCAGGGTGCAAGCTATACATGCAGGCAGTCGCATACGTCGCTTCCGGGATGGGAACCACCCTATGTTCTGGCGCTCTGGCTGCCGGGCGGCACGGTTTCCACGTCCACACCCGTTAATACGTCCACGCCCACCAATACTACTTTTAACACGGCCACATCTACCCATACATTGGCCAATACGGCCACACCAACATATACACCGGTGTTTACAGCCACCCCGACAAGAACAGAGGTAAATACTCCATCACCAACTTCGACATCGGATATGGTAGTTAATTATACTGACAATTTCAATGACAATGCCATAAGCTACGTATGGTCTTTTTACGGTTCAGGCACCTGGAGTGAGCAGGGCTCGATCCTCAGGCAGGATTCCACATCACAGAACGACCCCTGCAAGGCCATCCTGAGCGGTACCGCACTTAGTCTCGGTACCAACCAGGGGATTCGCGCCAAGGTATATGTCAGTTCCTGGGCTGACGGCGACAGCGCTCGTGCCGGCGTGTCGTTATATACCAGTACCAGCGACGGAAGGGGATACAACCTTCTGTTCCACAACAACCACTCAACTGTCCAGTGGCTGGATGACATGGTCGCCTGGGGACCGAGTTATACCTTCAACTGGAGCAACCAGACATGGTACTGGTTCAGAATGGTCATGTATAACGGCGTGCTTTACGGCAAGATCTGGCAGGATGGCACAGCTGAACCTTACGGTTGGCCTTATTCATGGGAACGGAGCGGCCGCGGCGGCTATCCGGCGCTAAACGGCGGCACCTCCGGTCATGGCGGTTCCTGCACTGTTTTCTTTGACGATATGACGGCAAACAACTATTCCTCGATCGCGGATACCCCTACAAGCGGGGTCACGAGCACTCCCACAAACGGGGCCACGAGCACTCCTACCAGAACCGCGACACCGACAAGAACGCCCACTCCCAGTCCGGGCAACACTCCCGTGGGTGGTCTGCCCAAACACGTAATCACCGGCTACTGGCAGAATTTTACCAATGGAGCGACGGCTCTCAAGCTGAGGGACGTGCCTGCCGCTTATAACCTGATAGCCGTTGCGTTTGCCGATGCCACGACAACGGCCGGGGCCGTTTCGTTTACGCTCGATTCGGGGCTTGCCTCCGCGGTGGGCGGGTACTCGCAGTCTGATTTTATAAGCGATATCTCTTCGCTTCATTCGCAGGGCCGCAGGGTTATCATTTCCGTGGGAGGACAGAACGGCACCATCAGTGTGGCCAGTTCCTCGGCGGCCACCAACTTTGCCAACAGCATCGTGTCGCTCATGAACCAGTACGGTTTTGACGGCGTGGACATCGACCTGGAGAACGGGGTCAATTCCACTTATATGTCCCAGGCGCTGCGAAGCATCGCTTCCAGTAAGTCAGGGGCAATCATCACGATGGCGCCGCAGACGATCGACATGCAGTCCACCGGCTATGAATACTTCAAGCTTGCCCTTGCCATCAAGGACATACTGACTATCTGCAACATGCAGTACTACAACTCGGGAACCATGCTCGGTTATGACCAGCAGGTTTATGCCCAGGGCACGGAAAATTTCCTCACCGCGCTGGCCACCATCCAGCTGATGAACGGTCTGCGGCCCGACCAGGTCGGGTTGGGACTCCCCGCTTCCACTTCGGCAGCGGGAGGCGGATATGTTGACCCCTCTGTGGTCAATGCGGCCCTCGACTGTTTAGCCGCGGGAACCAATTGCGGGACTTATCATCCGCCCACGACGTTTCCGGGAATTCGAGGGGCCATGACGTGGTCGATTAACTGGGACGCCAGCAATGGATACCGCTGGGTCAACACGATATCGGCCCATTTGCCATCCGTACCTTAAATCTTCTATC
>JAFGKU010000205.1 GCA_016928415.1 Spirochaetales bacterium | reverse complement strand
GGCTTGAATGACAGGACTTTTTTGAGAAAATCACGGTTAATCCTGTCAATCAATGAACCCCATATAAATTTATTCTGCGCCCTGCCGATAAACCTGCCCATTTGTTTCAGAAGCGGCGGCAGGTCATCGAACCGGAAATACTGGAACCAGGAAAATTTTTCCACTTTATGCCCCAGTCTGACAAAAGCGTTGAACACAGGCTCTTCGTGAATTTTCGAGTGCCAGTCCCCGGCGACAAGGATTTTCAATTCTGCCTTCCCGAATAGAGATTGCCTATTTTTGGCGTATGCCCCAGAATCGATTTTATGAAAACGATCAGCCGTTCAATGCGGGCGGGCCGTAAAATTAATATTAAAAAGAAATACAGGAAAAACATTCCCGACCGGTAAAGCCCCAACCGGGACAGTTTGTAGGCATAATGCAGGTAAACCGGAAGAGAACGTCCGGCCTGAATGGCCAGGATGGGGTAGGAATAATTGCCGATATCTTTCAATATCGCCTTGAACACCCTTATTTTACGGCTTTTTTCAACATGCCGCGCAATGTCCAGCATCCCCTTCATGAAATGAACCGAAGATTCAGGTGTCTGCATCCGGGGAACAAATTTGCCTTTTTCGCTTTCACTGTTGCCAAAGTCCGGTGTCCCTCCTTCGCGGTACAGTGCAAGAATCCGGGGCAGCGAAACCCCGTTCATTGAAACAAGTATGTTTGCCGACAGGTAAAGCTGATAAAGCAGCGTGCCGTCAAATTTATCAGTGGTGAACTTTCTTGCCATGAGTGTATGCAGGACCAGCCCTGAAATAACCACGGACCTCCTGAAAAACGTGATGATGGTGGAGCGCCCGCCCGGAAAGAAAAGCTCCTGCTCGAAATAACGGAAAACCTGTTTCGGCTTTTCCGGGTCCTCGTCGAACGAAGCATAGGTCCGCAAAACTACGCCTATATTTTCATATTTGTCAACGGCGTCACCGACAGTCGCAAGCGCCCGCGGGGCCATGAGATCGTCATTGCCCATAAAAAAACAGTAATCCCCCTCGGCCTTGTTCACAAGATTCCTGATCTGGCCGTCGTAGCCGAGGTTCCTTTCATTCTCATAATACCGGATCAAGTCCGGATAACGTGCCTGGTATTCCCTTACAATTTGCGCAATTTCCCTTCTCTCCGGTGAATTGTCTTCACATATGAGGATTTCATACTCCGTATAATCCTGCGCTACAATCGAATCAAGGAGTTCCACCAGCCGGTTTGCCCGGTTATAGGCAGGAATGCAAACGGTAAGGCGTTTATGCATGACGGGTTCCGAACCTTGCCAGAAAATCCTTATAGGCATGCCCGATCCCGGTTTTCAAATCCATTTTGGGTACCCATCCCAGATTTTTTAAACGTGATATGTCAAGCAGCTTTCTCGGCGTGCCGTTCGGTTTTGACGTATCCCAGTCGAATCCGTTTTTATAACCTAAAACACCGGCAATAAGTCCGGAAAGATCCCTTATTGATATTTCCTTGCCGGAACCTATGTTAATGACATCACCTATGTCTACGGCACGGCAGTTTTCCATCAGGAAAATAAGCGCATCTGCAAGATCCTCCGAATAGAGGAATTCCCTGAACGGCGAACCGTCTCCCCAAAGCACAACCCTGGAACCGGATACCCTGGCTTCATGTATTTTCCTGATCATGGCAGGAAGCACATGAGAACCGGACAAGTCGTAGTTATCGCCCGGCCCGTACAGGTTTGTCGGCATCGTGGAAAGAAACTCCGTTCCGTATTGCCTGTTATAAAATATGCACAGCTTGATTGCGGCAATCTTTGCCACGGCATACGCTTCGTTTGTCGGTTCAAGCGGCCCGGACAAGAGGTATTCTTCGCGCATCGGCTGGGGAGCCAGTTTAGGGTAAATGCATGAAGATCCCAGATTTATGAGTTTTTTAACCCCGTTCCGGTAGGATGAATGAATCACATTCAAGGCCATAGATAAATTCTGGAAGATGAATTCAGCCGGGTAAGTGGCGTTGGCATAAATACCGCCCACTTTCCCGGCGGCGTGAAATACGTACTCCGGTTTTTCCGCGGCAAAGAACTCCTCCACATCCGATTGCCTTGTCAGGTCAAGGTCGCTGTGGCTCAGGGTAATGACACGGGTATATCCTTTTTCCTTTAATTTACGGCAAACGGCAGTCCCAACCAGACCCGAGCTGCCCGTTACGTATATCGTGGATTCCTTTTTCATTTTAACACCGTTTCCTTTTAATCATGTATAACAAATTACAGGTCGTCCTCGTTGCCGCCGTAATCATCATATTTCAAATCATATTGAACCATTTTTTTTACAAGGGTGCGGATGTCCGTTTTGGCTTCCCAGTTCAATTTTTCTTTTGCCCTGGAGGAATCACCGCAGAGCGTTTCCACCTCCGCCGGTCTGAAATACCTGGGTTCAATTTCCACCATCGTTTTCCCCGTTTTTTCATCAATCCCCTTCTCATGGACGCCCTTTCCTTTCCAGATGATTTTTAATCCCGCTTCCTCAAAAGCGAATTCAACGAACTGGCGAACAGAATACATTTTGCCCGTTGCAATCACGTAATCACCGGGTTCAGGCTGTTGAAGCATCAACCATATGGCATCAACGAATTCCCTGGCGTATCCCCAGTCTCTTTTAGCGTCAAGATTTCCCAGCTTAAGTGTTTCCTGCTTTCCCTTGACGATCTGGGCAACCGCTTTTGTTATCTTCTTGGTTACAAAAGTCTCGCCGCGTCTCGGGGATTCATGATTGAATAAAATGCCATTGCAGGCATAAATACCATAAGACTCCCTGTAATTCACCGTAGCCCAATAGGCGTATAGTTTAGCTGTTCCGTACGGCGACCTGGGATGGAAGGGGGTTTGTTCATTCTGCGGAGCGGTACCGGGAATACCGCCGAAAAGCTCCGATGTGGAAGCCTGGTAAAACCTCGTTTTCAACCCAACATCCCGGATGGCGTCCAGCAGGCGAATCGTGCCCACCGCATCAACCTCCGCCGTATATTCAGGGATTTCGAACGAGACGGCCACGTGGGACTGAGCGCCCAGATTGTATATCTCATCCGGTTGAATTTTTGTTATAAGCCTGTGAAGATTGCTCGAATCGACGAGGTCACCGTGAAACGTATGAAAATGCGGCGCATCCATGATGTGGTCTATTCTCTTTGTCGTAAAAACAGACGCCCTGCGCAGTATTGCGTATACTTCATACCCTTTGGCCAGTAAAAATTCGGCCAAGTAGGACCCGTCCTGTCCCGTTACACCTGAAATAAACGCTTTTTTCATCAATAATTCTCCTTATTGCGGGTTACACGTATGCACTAAACTCTGTCCATTTTTTACCGCATTTCCCCTGTAAATCCGGCTTCCCGGCTTTTGTTCATTTTATGAACAATATAACACTCTTTTCACCCATTATCAAGGCGGATTAATATATTTTACAGGATCAACTCCAGCTATTATTTTTAAAAGCGGCTGCCAGGACAAGCAGGGAAAAAAGACGGGCATTGTTTGCCCTGCCATTCATTTCTCCCCTGATGAGCCGGTCTATCGACTGCCTTGAAAAAATTCCTGAAAGGGAAGCCGTATTGTCGCGAATAATGGCACAATCATCTTTGCGCAGCCATTCATCGAGCGGGATTGAAAATCCCTGCTTTCTTTCAATATCAAGATTGGGTGGAAGCAGCTTCCCGGCAAGTATCTTCTGGATTTTCCTGGTTTGGCCGTTCCGTATTTTCCATGAATCGGGGATCGAGGAAAAAGCGTATTCAGCCAGCCGGTAGTCCAGGTAGGGTGTCCTTACCTCGAGGTTTACCGCCATACTGGCCCGGTCAACCTTTACGAGAAAATCTTCTACAAGTGTTGTATGAAAGTGCTGGCGTGTCATTTTATCCAGTGCCGTCGTCCCGGATAAAAAATATGACAACAGGTATTCCTCGGGTTGTACGGGGAATTTTCCCCCGATCATTTTTTTTCTGAGAAAAACGTCAAAATACGGTGTTCCCCAGACTATCTGCTGCAATGGTCCGCGACGAAGCGATGCAAGCCGGTTTCTTCCCTTTACGCCGGCAGGCAACAGAAGAGCGAGATTTCCCAATCCCCTGAACAGGAAAGCAGGAACCCGGCTGAACCGCTGTACATCAGCCAGGGTATCGGTATATACCGGGTACCCGGCAAAAAGTTCATCCCCACCGTCGCCGCCTAAAGCCACTTTCACGTGAGACCGGGTCAATTTGGATACGAGGTACGTGGGAATGATGGAAGAATCGGCTATCGGTTCGTCGATAAAAGGGAGCAACTCATCCAGCAGGCTCCGCGATATTTCACCGGCACCCAGGACATGGTGCTCGGTCTGGAAATAATCTGCCACCTTTTGGGCATGCGCCGATTCATCCAGTCCCGAACCGGTCATTGAAATGGTGAATGTTTTCAGCTTTAAATGCGTATTCCTCGCCGCAGCCGCGACTATGAGGCTGGAGTCCAGGCCGCCGCTTAACAATACGCCGACCGGCACGTCGCTGATCATTCTCAACCGTACCGAATCAATGAGAAGATCATATACCCGCTCCGCTATTTCCTCACCGTCATCGGATTGTTCGGGCAGGGTGTGCGGAAGGCTCCAGTATTTCCAGACCTTCAGTTCCAAAGTACGCACATCAAGCCGGGCGGCATGGGCGGGAGGCAGTTTCCTTACACCGGAGGCGATGCACAGGTCGCCGGGCACGTACCCCAGGAAAAGGTAATGGTTTATCGCGTTCATGTCCGGTCCGGTGCTTTTATCGATCACCTTCAACTCGGAACCGAACTGGAACCTGTTTGTTTCCCTGAAATAATAAAAGGGTTTTTTTCCCGCCCTGTCGCGGGCAAAAAACACTGACGGCCCGGCGGATTCCGTTCCCCTGTCGTATATGGCAAAGGCGAACATGCCGTTGAATTTATCCACACAGCTCTCGCCCCACCTGATATAGGATTTCAATACCACTTCCGTGTCCGAGGTTGTTTCAAACGCAAAACCCTCCCGCATCAAACCGTCCCGCAATTCAATGAAATTGTATATTTCCCCGTTGTACACTATCGCATAACGTCCATCATTCGAACACATCGGCTGATGACCGCCCGGGGAAAGGTCAATGATGGAGAGCCGGCAATGAGCCAGGCCCGTGTCCCTTGAACCGGAAATCCAGATACCCTCATCATCCGGCCCGCGGTGCTTTTGGAGGTTATTCCTTATTTTTAAAAAACCGGGATCCACTGGCTTTTCACGGTCAATGATCCCGTATATACCACACATTCAAACACGCATCCTTATTATACCTTAGTCTATTTTCCATTCCCAGTAAGGGTAAAATAATCCTTACCCTGTTATAAATCAATAAAACAGGGTCTGGCTCAGGATGAGTTCGAATTTACCTAGGTGCAACAGGTCAAACCCAAGCGTGCCCCTGATATAAAGACTTTTAAGAAAGAGGGGAAAAACAATACCCTCAATCCCGGCCGTTAATTGAATATCCTCGAAGATACCGTCTGCTTTTCTCAGAAAGCCAATATCGAAAAATGGACCACCTGTCACTTCCACGACTTCTTCCCAGCGAAAAAGTCTTATCTTTGCATCCGTATTCAGGTAGAGCCGGAACTGATCGGCAAGGTAGGAATCCTCGACCCCACGAAGGCCGTCTCCGGCGCTGTATTCATCGCCGTTAAATGAATACGCCCCCCGCAATTGTGCGGACAGATTCAAAACCCCGAACACCTCCATCCATTGGAGTGCGGCGCCGATCCCGGAAAACACGCTTAAGTCCACAAAATTAAAGCCAATTGTATTGCCGATCGAGGCAGAAAAACCCCTCCTGAAATTTTCCACCCAGTCGATTGTGTTGTAGTTTAACGAATTCGTGTCTGAAATAGTGACAACAATGGGATGCTTCAGCTCTCCTCCTGAATCAATGAGTACATTATCCTGGTCTACGAGAACGGAATAATTGTACTTTAAATTAAGAAAAGGTGACTGGGAATAGGTCAGTTTATCGATAAGGGGAATGCCCGTGGTGAAGAAAAGGTTCGTATTATAGTAAGTGTAGAAAAGAGTTCGAATATCGTCCGGCGGCGGGGTGGGATTAATTTCCTTTTTCTCCACTGTAATATAATCCTCTTCTGCCGTGAAACTCCAATCCAGTCCAAGGAATCTCAATCCCGTCAAAACGGCCTTTATGTCCCAATTGATTTTTCTGAATTGATCACCGGAAAACGTGTCCTTGTACCCCCCGCTCAAAGCCAATGTGGTTAAAGACCCCATGAAATTATAGAAATAAACAATCGCGCCGAATTGATGGCCCGCATTCGAATCGTATTTATAAAACGGGGCGCCGAAGAACGGGAAGCCGTCAACAACTACGACAGTGACAATCGCTATGAAGCCGCCGTCTTCCGAATCACTTAATTCGTAATTTATTTCAATCGTGTCAAAAAGCCTCAAGTTTATCAGAATTTGTTCCTGGTTCTTCAGGTATAAGGCCAATTCCTCTTCGTTATTAAACTCCATTCCCTCGGCAAGCGTTAATCGGTCCTGCAGGGCGTTTTCACGGGTTGACCCGGTAATGGAGTAATCCACTGAACCGATGAGAATATTATTCTGTTCCACTGCCGTAACGGTAAATGAGAAAAGGGAAAAAATCATAAAAACCAAAATACATGTCGTAATTCTCATTAGTTTTGACTCCTCACTGCTGCAATATCAATTTATATTTTTATCGTCCGAATATCCGTAATTAAAACCGGCTTTTAGCATCCCCCGGCCCTCGGGTTAACTGAATTCAAATCAAAGTTTATGAGTCCATCGGATTCTAAATTTTCGGCACAGCGCACAAATTTTACTTCAATCCTTTTTTCATGAATCTGGCGGGAAGCACCTTTAGGTACCAATGCAAATAAAGGGGAAGCCATTTTTTCAATTGGAACCGGGATTCTCCATTCGAGCGGTCCCACCACGAACAGGGTACCTCGGTGACCTTGTACCCTGCCAGGTACGCTTTCGCCGTAATTTCCAGACCTATCTCAAAACCGCCGACGCTTTCGATCGTTATGCTTTTAAAAATTGATTTTCTGTAAAGCTTATAGCTGTTCGTGATATCATGCGTCGGGATGCCGCTCAACAGATGCAATGAGCGGCCGGCGGTCGAAGATATGAATTTCTTGAGAAGAGGACCTCCATACTGATGCCCGCCTTTCATATAACGTGATCCGCAAACTACGTCATACCCTTCCTCGGCTTTTTTCAGCATTTGCGGAAGTTTCCCGTAATCGTCCGACATATCCGCCATTGTAACAAGAACAAAAGTCGATTCAGCCGCAAGTAAACCTTCCTTAATGGCACTGCAAACACCCTTCTGAGGGTTTTTTTGCAGCCTGATATGAACAGGAAAGGCATTCATCATTGATTTAACGATGGGCAACGTGTTGTCCTCTTCGAAGTCATAAACAATGGCTATCTCCGTTTCATCCTTGATGGGTAGTATTGCCGCAGAAATATTATCAAGATTCTGTCTGATGTTACCGCCCTCATTGTATACCGGTATGACAATGGTTAATTTCATTCATTACTCCAATTCCTTTTTATCCCGGATAATCACGGCTAAATTCCACCAATTTTTATCTGCTCTTTTATCCATGGTATAATTTCAGACAGGGCTTTCTCTAAAGACACCTCTGTTGAGAACCCAAGGACCCTTTTCGTTTTTTCAACATCCGGAACCCTCTTTTGAACATCATACTCATAGGGTGTATCAGAAATATAATTGAAGGGTTTGTCTGGATTTATCATTTCCCAGATCTTTTTCGATAATTCAAGAACGGTGGTTGACTCCGGAGTTGAGATATTGAAATCTTCATTGACGGCCTGTTCCTTTTCCACGCACAGACGAATCCCGCGGGCCAAATCACCGCCGTATGTATAATGCCGGACCTGGTTTCCCTTACCCAGTATATGAAGGGGATCCTGCCCCTTTAACACCTTCTGCACGATATCAGGAACCACATGACTCAAGGCAAGCTTGACATTACCTGAATAAATTTCCTTATCCGTCAATGCTCTTTTTTCTCCCGTTCCAATGCAGTTGAAAGGCCTGACAATGGTATAGGGAAGCTTGTACTGTTCCCAGGCGCCTTTGGCGAAATATTCACAGGCCAGTTTCTGGAAACCGTAAGTAGACAGCGGCGGCGGGCACTCAAACTGGTTCCCTTCCGGTGTGGGAAACACGTTCGTACTTTCAAACACCATCGACGAAGACATTACAGTTATTTTTTTCAATTTATGTTTTTCATGGGCATCAATGGCCGCCTCAAAGGATGCGGCTGTTATCCTCTCGTTTTCAGCCAGCAGATCGAATGCAAATTCATGAAAGTAGGAAATGCCTCCTATCATGGCGGCACCGGCGATGAAATGATCGCATTCAGAAAGAATTTCCTTCATTAAGGGAACATCCTTGGCATCGCCTTTGATGAATCTATACCCGGGATGATTGTCATAGCTCTTCTGGACCGGGCCGTACTTTGAAAGGTTATCGAGGCCGACCACCGCCCACCCGTGAGAAAGTAATTCCTCAACCAGATAACCGGCGATGAATCCTTTGGCTCCTGTTACCAGAATTTTCATATTTCCTCCTTTGGAAATTCATTTAAATACGGCATCACCTAAGATACAATAAAAATTCGCCGTCTTCAATCGATATATGCCTTGTGAAATGAAAATATTCGATTTTTTCGTTTACAAACTCCGGTTCAAAATCTTTTGGAATCAACATTGCCCTGACATTGTCATCTGCCAGGGCCGTTATTGCCTCTTTGAACCGGTAATCGTTTATGCCCATATTCCAACGATCCATTATTGCCTTCCGTTGGGCGTAATAAGGTATTTCCGGCGACCAGTCATTACCATAGATCAGGATAATATCATTTTTTTCAGTATTTTCCCTGATGACCTTGGCGGCTTCCGGTACCGGTGTATTTTCAAATTGAAGCGGGTAATATTCCTGCCTGTAAATGAAGGTAGAGAACAATACAAAAAGGCAGACCAGCAGGACACCTCCGATCCGTCCCGTGCCCTTCAAACGCTCAATCATCGAGAAGACGCTGAATCCAACAAACAAAACCAAAAAAACAGTATTCGCATACCAGTAATAATAGTGTTCAACATAGAGGTTTACAAACATGAGGGGACCACACAGATATGCCAGCAGTGAACCGAGTGCCAATACCTGGTATTTCCTTCCCGTTATCAGACAGATTAATCCAAAGAACAGGGCTCCCAGGCGAAACTTATCGAAAACGAGTCCTCCCCCTACAAAAAAACTGAGCCGCTGTTTGAATGTGCCGTAATTCCAGGTGGTAAGTTTGTTGGATACGATAAAATCCCGCGCGAGCGGATTAAGGGTTTTTACATAATCGGAATAAGCGATCCAGGCGATTGCAACCAACAAAGCCAATCCAAAGACGGGTACAGCCCTCTTTAGGTACGATATTATTTTCAAATGAAGGGGGAGAGATCGGGAATCAATCACGAAGCAGAAATACAGATACAACAGACCCGTAGCAAAACAAAAAATCAGAAAAGTGGTGGACTTGGAAAGTCCACACAGCATTCCAGAAAGCACCGCAAAGACAGAAAGAACAACCTGTTTTATTTTACCCGAAGGCTTCTGCATGCCATTCAGGATACCGGCGTTGAAAGCAAGAAAACCCATGCCGAAAAAGAAGGCAGTGGATTCAATCATGAATGTCCGTGACCAAAAAATGAAAACCGGATTTATCGCGGCAAGGGAGAGGAAGACTAATGCTCTCTTCCAGTCAACTTTCAACGACCGGAGGAACAGGAACAGGGGAACGAATGATAAGTAAAATAAGATTATACTGACAAGTCTACCCACCAGTTCCATACTTACACCGGAAATTGCCGTAACCAATGCAACCAGAGACTGATAAAACGGAAACTCCATCGGGATCGACCAGGGTTTACCCAGGACGGGATCCTGATAATGAAATATCTTGTCAACAAACTTTCCCTCCTCGTGAAGCATATAGTAGGAAGAAATGGCCGTTTGTGTCTGTCTGAAGCCGTACGAGTCCAGCAGGGTATTATTCAAACCTATCTGGACATAGTAAACACTCACCGTTAAGCAGGCCAAAAAAGCCAAAACGGAAATAATCCCGGAAAAATTTTTTTTTAGAAAAGTAATTGAATTTAAAAAAAACCGTGAAACCACCTTTTTTATTTCAGCGATTGAGATGGTTCCAGACATCGATGATCTCCTTCCCGTGATAATCCAGGTCCTTATATTTCTTATGGGGGGCGCCGATGATGACCACATCGCACAAACGTATCAATTCATCTTCACTCGTGAATTCTTCATCCTGGACATACGGATCGGAGCATAAAACTCTGCCCGCTTTGAATTCAAGAATTTTTTTGAGTTTATAAGACAGGGATGCGCGAATATCATCACTTTCCGCCTTAAAGGTCATGCCTAGAATTCCTACGGTAATCGACGATAAATCATATTTATGCTCCATTTGTTTGACAATGAAATTGGGAAGACCTTCATTTACCAGCATGGCCGAGTGGCCGAGGTAGAACTGGTTGTTTGAATAGGCGGATAACTGCATTGCGTCCTTGAACAGGCAGGGGCCGGCGGTAAAACCGGGTCGGGGAAAGCCTTGTGTTCTCGGATAGTTATGCGTCATGGCGTGGTATATCTGCTTGAAATCGGCGCCGTACTCCTCGGCTATCATATAGAACTGGTTGGCAATGGCAAACTGGATATAACGCCAGGAATTGGTGAATAGTTTTAATAATTCCGCCTCTTTCGCACCCGTAATGATTATTTCCTTGGTAAGAAGCCTGAACAGATCGGCAGTGCGGTCAATGCTTTGTTTTTCAAAACCGGCAATAACCTGGGGCAGGGAAAAAAGCTCCTCCAGCGCCTTGCCTTCAAGTATCCGTTCACATGCAAAACAAACGCCGATACCAGGATAGTCCTGCTTAAGAAGATGGTTGATTTTTTCCGATGTCCCCGGATAAACGGTACTCCGCAGGACGACAACCTGTTCATTACACATGTAAGGTAAAAATTCAAGCAATGTCCGTTTCATCATTGGAAAAGCGGGATTAAGATACCGGTCCACCGGTGTCCCGATGATAATTATAACAAATTCGCTTTCACGAATCACAGATATTTCCGTACTGACAAAGAGTTTCTTGTTTATTAAGCGGGGAAGTATTTCCTCACACCCCTTTTCCATGAACGGCATTTCTCCCCTGCCTATCATATCAATCGTCGATAGATTCGAATCATATATAATTACATTTTTTCCCTTATCCGCAAAAGCAATGGATAAGGGTAAACCGACATGCCCTCCGCCGCCGATCATACATATATCATATTTAAACATGTGTTATTCTCTCCCGTAAATATAAATAAATACCAGATAAAAAAGCACCTGATGAATGACATAACATTATTCATCCCGCCTATCGATATCCGGACAGGCAGGTATCATATAATTTTGTTAATAACAAAGTATAAAGATCGATTGTATACAAGCACCCTAATAAATGCATAATAGAAAAAGAATTCATTCTATGCAACATCAACCGGTATAAATTTGCTATAAATTCCCCTTTTTTTTATCCGGAAATTTCAATTGGGAAAACCGAGAACAGCCGTTGATATCCTTTTTATGATTCTGAATATAAACGGGAATCTACGCAACGACCAGACCATTTTTCCCGGTAAAACCATGAAATGGACATTTGCCGAAACATATTTATTCTGAATAAGGGAAAGCTCACTGTCAAATTGAGGTTTTAAAGTCCCAAAACCTTTTGCGGAAAGGGAATGGCGGCTTCTCACCCAGTAAACACCTCTCATCTTAAATAAGTGAATCTTATACCGGTTTAAAAGGAAATTCAAAAAAAGGGGGTAATCCTCAAAAGTCTTTATGGATGTGTCCAAAGCCTTTATTTTTCGCAATGTGGGGATATGCACGATCGTACCCGGCCCGGCGTAAAGAAAATTACCGAAAAGTGAAAGAGCGGTGAACTGCTGTTTCGCATTCATTCGAAAAAACAGGCCAAGACGCCGGTAAAGGTCTTCAACATGTCCGTCCGGCAGATACAAGGCCTCTACATTTACCTTGGCGATTTTCGCTGCAGGCTTCCGGCTTAGTGCCTCCTCTATACCGTTCACCAGGTCACGATTATAAACCAGGTCGTCACCACCCAAATAAAGACCATATTCATTTTCAGCGGCATCAAATGCCTTGATATGGTTGGCGGTAATTCCTGCGTTGATTTTGTTGGGAATGAGTTTGTGTTTCCAGAATTGTTCACCATTGGTTTCCATCCACTGCCGGATCAAATTCACGGTACTGTCGGTTGAGGCGTCATCACTTATTATAAGCTCTACCCGCCCGGTCTCCTTAAGCGACAGGAGACTGTTTAAAGTATCGAGAATTGTCTCACTGTTGTTATATGTAGGGATTATAACAGCTAATTTGAAATTTTTCATCTTGCCCAAGCCGACTATACCATTGATTAAAATTAATTGCCATACATATCTACCCAGAGTTTTTTGCGCTGTACCTTTTTAGGCCATTTGTCGGGCTGCACAGGAAGCCCGGCTCTACTTCGCTCCGCTCAGATGCCGCCGT
>JAFGKU010000204.1 GCA_016928415.1 Spirochaetales bacterium | reverse complement strand
ATAATTTTTCAGCTTTTCCAGTTGAAAACCTGAGGGTCAAGCAAGTCAAGGTAACAACAGAAACAACCCAGTTTACACAGGAAACAGATCCATTAGTTCTCTACCTTAAGCAAATTTCTCATTATCCTTTACTCAGTACCGAAGATGAAAGGTATATTGGTGAAAGAATTTTTGGTGCAAGAGAAGATCTGAGAAGAATCAAAAAATCTTTGACTGATAAAAAAATGACAAAATTGGAGTACGAAAAAAGAAAAGCGGAGTTTGAGTGCTCGCTGGTTGAGCTGAAGAACAGGATGATTAATTCTAACTTACGACTCGTTGTCTCCATAGCCAAGAAATACCAGCACAGGGGGCTCTCCTTTTTGGACCTGATCGACGAAGGGAATATCGGGCTGATTGAAGCGGTAGAACGTTTTGATTATACAAAAGGCTGCCGTTTTTCCACATACGGTACATGGTGGATCCGCCAGGCCATCATCAAGTCTCTGGCTGACAAGGGCCGGGTCATACGGATACCCATCCACATGCTGAACACAATTAAAAAATGTTATTTTGTTGCCAAGCACCTGACACAGGAGTTGGGCAGAGATCCGAGCAACCAGGAACTGGCCGAATACATGAATCTTCCGTCCAGCAAGATCAAGGAAATCATGCGGCTTTCCATGGAAACGGCATCGTTGGATACAAGTGTGGATGAGGAAAATATCACGAAATTATCCGATCTTATTGAGGACACCCATTCTAACGCTCCGTTTGAAAAGGTGTTCAATATGGCTCTCCAGGATACGATTGACAGGGTTTTACAGCATCTTACAGAGCGTGAAATGAAAATTATTAAATTGAGGTTCGGGTTGGCCGGTGAAGGCCCCTTCACCCTTGAAGAAACAGGCCGCATGCTGGGCATAACCCGTGAACGTGTGCGCCAGATCCAGGAAAAAGCCATTGCCAAGTTAAGACACTTCAAAAAGATTGAAGATTTACAGGACATCATTTAGTCAGGAAAGACATCAATAGATAAGGGCTGGATTTTTCCAGCCTTTTTTTTTGCCTCATAGAGGATAAAAGAATATTTGAAGAAGAGCTCTCGCAAAGCCTGCAAAGGTCGCAAAGATTTTTTTAAGTCATCATTTAGATAATAACGAAACAATCATGTTTAATATTATAAAATCATGATCCATCATCTTTTTACTTAACCACAATCCATGTTACAATATTACAATCTTTGCGAGAAATTTTCTTCTTTTTATTCCCCCGCTGAGGTTATCTCAATGCGATTGCACAAATCGTTATTGTGTTTTTGACCCGACAGGGCAACAAATTATTAGAGTGATTTTTAAGAAACATTAATATTCATGGAGTTGTTTAGGAGCAGTTCTTTGGGATAGGTGTATAGTATTTTATATCCTTCTTTCCGTTTATTGGAGAATAATTCGTATATTTTCTTGTCTTTTTCCTTCTGCGTTTCAAAAGTATAATGCTTTTCCACACCCTTACCGGATTCATCACCCCTGATGACAGTGAGAGTGAATTTATCGAATAAATGATGCTGTTGGTCGTGAATATGGTAAAAGTGAGATTTGCCGTCAGGCTCTATCCTGTAAAGGGAAATAAACATCTTATTTCTAAGGTACTCTACATTAGGTAAAAAGGCAACCAAAAAACCAGAGGATCTTGAGAGATTTCTTTAGTTATTAAAATAAACCAGATGAAAAGGTCTTTTGCAAACAATTAAAGAGAATACGAGGTTTTCCGTTAACTGTATAAAATAACAGTAATCAATAAAAATAATGCAGGTGAAGTGTGGCCGCTTTCTGTAAGCTTACTTTTTTTTAAAGCTTTTGTGTAATGTACCTTTAGGTTTTGAGGGCGGAATAGGAAGCCCGGCGGCATCTGAGCGTAAGATCGCTACTAAAGAATCGCTACTGCGATTCCGGGTCTTGTGTGGAGGCATGAATCGCTACTGCGATTCCGGGTCCTGTGTGGAGGCAAGCGAAGTAGAGCCGGGGTTCCTGCTCCGCCCTAAAAATGGCCTAAATAGGTATTGTGTAAAAACTCATCCACTGTGTGCTTGAAAATCGGATCTTAATAATGTATGGTATTAAAAAACAGGTCATGAGGTAAGCAGATGATAAAACTTAAGGTTGATCTAAAGGATTTGAAAGGATCGGATGTCGAGTCCCTGAAAAAGTCCTTTATAAACCATTTGGTCTACTCCCTGGCAAAGGACCAGTATTCCGCCACCAGTCTTGATTTATACCAGGCCCTTTCCCTCACGGTTCGTGACATGCTGATTGAACGGTGGATTGAAACCCAGCAGACCTATTATGAAAAGGATGCCAAGCGGGTTTATTATCTTTCCATGGAATTCCTGATCGGCCGGTCCCTGGGAAACGCCCTCATCAACCTGGGCTTGTACGAGAACATGGCCGCTGCGTTGAAGGATTTGGGGTATGATATCGATGAACTGCGCGAAGAGGAATTCGACGCCGGCCTGGGAAACGGCGGCCTGGGAAGGCTTGCCGCCTGTTTCATGGATTCCATGGCCACCCTGGAACTGCCTGCATACGGGTACGGCATACGTTATCAATTCGGAATCTTCGCCCAACATATAGAAGATGGATTTCAGATCGAGAAACCGGACAACTGGCTGCGCTATGGGAACGTATGGGAAATAGAACGGCCGGAATATCACTATCCGGTCAAGTTTTACGGGCGCGTCAACAAGTACCGGGACTCAAGCAATGTAATGAAAACGGAATGGATAGATACGGTCGATATTGCGGCCATAGCGTACGATTTTCCCGTACCCGGCTACTGCAACAACACGGTGAATAATATGCGGTTGTGGTCCGCCGCGTCTTCCCAGGATTTTAATTTTTCCTATTTCAATGACGGTGATTACCAGAAGGCGGTTGCCGACAAGGTCAATTCCGAAACGATTTCCAAGGTTCTGTACCCCAATGACAATGCCCTTCTTGGCAAGGAACTGAGGCTCAAGCAGGAATATTTTTTTGTTTCCGCGACATTGCAGGACATAATCAGGCGGTATAAAAAAACGAACAAGAAATTCGACGCCTTCCCGGACAAGGTCGCCATTCAGTTGAACGACACGCACCCCGCCATAGGTATACCGGAGTTGATGCGGATACTCATGGACAATGAGGGACTGCAATGGGATAAAGCCTGGGAAATTACCGAAAAAACATTCGGCTATACCAATCATACCATTCTTCCCGAGGCCCTTGAAAAATGGCCTGTCAGTCTTTTAGGCAGACTGTTGCCCCGGCATTTATCGATTATTTATGATATTAATGACCGTTTTTTAAAGATGATTGCCAAAAAATTCCCTGGTGAACCGGAGCGGATCAAGAGGATGTCCATCATAGAGGAATCAAGCGACAAGAAGGTGCGGATGGCCTACCTCAGTATTGTGGGAAGCCATTCGGTGAACGGTGTAGCGGCCTTGCATACGGAAATCATCAAGACCAAGATATTCAAGGATTTTTATGATGTCTGGCCGGAAAAATTCAACAACAAGACAAACGGCATAACACAGAGGCGGTGGCTTAAGCTGTGTAATCCGCAGCTTTCCGATCTTATAACAAAGAAAATTGGGGGTGAATGGGTTAAGAACCTGTATGATCTGAAAAAACTGGTACCGTTTGCCGGGGATAAAATTTTCAGGGAAAAATGGTATAAAATCAAACAGGCTAACAAGCAGCGCCTGGCGGATTACATAGAGAAGCATAACCATGTGAAATTGAATGTCAATTCATTGTTCAGCTGCCAGGTAAAAAGGATTCACGAATACAAGCGGCAGCTTTTGAACGCACTTTATCTCATCACTTTGTACACCCGGATCAAGACGAATCCAGACAGGGAATTCGTACCAAGGACGGCTGTTATTGCCGGTAAGGCGGCGCCGGGTTATCATCTTGCCAAACTCATCATCAAACTGATAAATGCCATAGCCGAGGTGGTAAATTCAGATCCGGATGTCGGGGATAAGTTGAAGGTGGTTTTCGTTGAAAACTACTCCGTATCCCTTGCCCAGATAATCATACCGGCGGCGGATCTTTCCGAACAGATATCGACGGCCGGGAATGAAGCTTCCGGCACGGGGAATATGAAATTTGCCTTAAACGGTGCGCTGACAATCGGCACCCTGGACGGGGCCAATATAGAGATCAAGGAAGAAGTGGGGCATGAAAATATTTTCATTTTCGGCTTGAATGCCGCTGAAGTTGATGAACTTAAAAATAAGGGATATAATCCGTGGCAATATTACAACAGCAATCCTGAACTGAAAAAAACGCTGGACCTGATCAAGGACGGATTCTTTTCAAAGAATAAACCCAGGCTTTTCCAGCCCATTATCGAGGCATTGCTTTACCAGGGAGACCGGTATTTGATGCTTGCGGATTTTCAAAGTTACCTGGATTGCCAGGAGAGGGTAAATTCCGTATTTTTGGATAAAGAAAAATGGCGTGAAATGTCGATCATTAATACGGCGCAGATAGGTAAATTTTCAACAGACAGGACCATTACGGATTATGCCAAGGAAATTTGGGGCGCGAAGGCCGTGCCCATTAAGATCGGTTAAAACAGTAAATACCTCTTACATTAATATAAAAGGAAAAGAAACGTGATCTTCCCTACCATTGAATTTGGCTTGTTTTTCTTTGTGGTGTTTGTAATTTCCTGGCAGCTTTACCTGAAGGGGCTTGGAAGGAAAATTTTTCTTATCATCGCCAGTTATTTTTTCTACGGCTTCTGGAATCCCCTTTATATGGGATTGCTTCTCGGGTGTACTCTCATTAATTATTTATCCGGACTTTTCATAGGATGGTCGCAGAGGAAAGGTTTTAAAAAATTATTTCTTGCCATAGCCGTTATTCTCAATCTCGGTATCCTGGGATATTTCAAGTATTATGGATTTTTCATCTCATCCCTTAACGGGATGTTCTTATCGCTCGGGGTTGATTTTCAATTTCCTTTCCTCGATATCCTCCTTCCCGTCGGTATATCTTTTTTCACGTTCCAGGCCATGAGTTATGTCATCGATGTATACAGGAAGGACATTCCCCATGAGACATCGTTCTTCAATGTCATGCTGTACATTGCGTTTTTTCCACAACTCGTGGCCGGTCCGATCGTTCGCGCCAAGGATTTCATACCCCAATTGAAGATCCCCCCCAATACAAAGCATATAGAGGCGGGCCGCGCCTTTTTACTCATTTTCGCGGGACTGTTCAAGAAGGTGGTAGTGGCCAATTACCTGGCCACATTGTTCGTCGATAAAATTTTCGTTAATCCCCTCGGTTATTCGGCGTTGGAAGCGGTCCTGGGCGTGTACGGTTATGCCATCCAGATTTACTGTGATTTTTCCGCGTACAGTGATATAGCCATTGGTGTCGCCATCCTGCTGGGGTATACATTCCCCGTCAATTTCAGGGTACCTTACCGTGCCGAATCCCTGAAGGAATTCTGGAAGCGCTGGCATATCTCCCTTTCCACATGGCTGCGGGACTATCTTTACATACCGCTGGGCGGGAACAGGAAAGGGAAAATCAATACCTACAGGAACCTGCTTGTCACGATGCTTTTGGGGGGGCTCTGGCATGGTGCCGCCTGGAATTTCCTTTTCTGGGGCGCGCTCCACGGTGCCGGTCTCTGTGTCGAGAAGCTGTTGGGTCTTGACAGGAAGAAGGAGAAGCGCTCTTTCCCCGTGAGGGCTTTCAGGATTTTTCTGACTTTCAATTTTGTCTGCGTCGGCTGGATATTTTTCAGGTCGGAGTCTCTGGATATAGCCATGGAATTTTTCCAGGCATTCACCCGTCTTGATTATCATTTAACACTTGTCACTCCCTTTGTAGTGATCCTGATCGGTGTTGGGATTTTTATGCACTTTTTGCCCCGTATTTTAAGCAGGACCGTCAACGACGCGTTTATCAGGCTGCCCGTGCTGTTTCAGGGTGTGGTAATGGGGGTTTTATTCTGGCTCCTGGGCGTCCTTGCATCGGACGGTGTGGCGCCGTTCATTTATTTTCAGTTCTAAGAGGAAGGATATGGCGAAGGAGAAGAAGGTCAGAATTTACACACTCACGCAGGTTTCCCTCGCGGTGATTACGGCGTTATTGCTGGGAGTCATTGCCAATTCCACCGGTATTTATAATTGGGCGCATAACCTTTCTGAAGGCGGTATCAAGGATTTCGTCATGTACACGGTAAAACCGTTTTATATTTTAACCAGGAACCTGCAATTGACAAAACCGTATGAAACGGTGCGGAAGGAATTCAAGAACCTGGCCGGGATGGAAGAGGATATCGGGTTTATCGCCACTTATGACGGAGAATCCGGAAATGACGGAGAATCCGGTTATGAACCCGAAGCGACGCCCCCCATTGATGCCGGGGAAAAGTATTCGTTTTACATCCCAACCGCCTGTTCCCTGATAGATAATAACCCAAATCCAGTTCCGTCGCCGGGTCTGACTCCGGCACCGGAGGGAACCCCTACGCCCTCCTCTGCAATCAGCCTGTTAAAAAAGTTGACTGAGAATTTTACCAGGGAATTGCCGTTTAAGGATTTAACGGTGCATTCGCCGAAGACACCCTTGAAAATTTTATTCATCGGTGACTCCTTCATTCAGGAAGGCGTCTCCATGTCGTTCGTCAGGTTGATAAAAGGTGATGACCGGATAACAACGGAAAAATTCGCAAGGTATTCCAGCGGACTCAGCCGGCCTGATTATTATAACTGGCCGGCCAAGGCAAGGGAAATTTTTTCCAGGGGAACGTATGATGTCGTGATTGGTATGCTGGGCATGAATGATGCGCAGGACTTCAGGGATAACGGTAAGATATACAGGTACGGATCCCAGGGGTGGTTTGATGTTTACAGGAAGAGGACCTTTGAGTTTTTTACCATACTGGAAAAGAATTCAAAAAAGGTGTACTGGATAGGTGCTCCGCCGATGCGTGCAAGTGTATACAATAATAAAATGCAGAAACTTGCCGAAATTTACAGGAGCGTCTGTGAACAGATGAATAAAATGGATTTTGTAGACACCGTTCCCATCTACGGTGATAAAAACGGAAAATTCCGGGAATACATGAAGATTGACGGCAAACTCGTCAAGGTAAGGGCAAAGGACGGGACCCATTGGACCATTCAGGGGGCGGTTTTGGTTTCAGAGGAAATTTTAAACAGGATCAGGAAAGATTTCACGTTTTCCATAGAAGAAAATGAAACCCCCAAAGCTGCAAATAAGACGGATTCAAATCTGCCAGCGGATGAACAGGCAAAGGGCACACCCGGGGAAGAGATACCGGCGTTATGAGCAGGGGTTTCTTGATTGTTTATACGGGAAACGGGAAAGGCAAGACCACCGCTGCTTTCGGTCTTGCGCTTCGTTGTTTGGGCCATAAAAAGAAAGTCGGTGTGGTCCAGTTCATCAAGTCCCGGGAAACGTCGGGCGAGGTTCGTGCCCTGAAAAAATTTGCCGGCCTGGTGGATATCCGGGTCACTGGAACTGGTTTTGTGACAAACGAGGAAGACAGGGCCAGGAACATCCCCGTTGCGCAGAAGGCATGGGCACTTGCCAGGGATATGATATTAAAAAGTCATTATGATATGGTCATTCTGGATGAATTCACTCATTTATTAGACCTGAATCTCCTGGACGGGAGCGAAGTCGGAGCCTTCCTTGATTCCAGGCCGCCGCAAATGCATATCGTTATAACGGGCAGGCATGCCTGTCCGGAAATACTGGACCGTGCCGACCTTGTCACTGAAATGAACGAGGTTCGCCATCCATTTACTAAAGGTATTAAAGCGCAAAAGGGAATCGAGTATTAAGTGGATAAAAAAAAGCTGTCACGGGAATCCCGGACAGCTGTTTTTTCGACAAAGCGTTTTTTTGCTTAAAAATTTTATTTATTTTTTCTTCCAGTTTTCGGGCCGAAGGGAGCGAACTGCCGCACCGGACTGCCACATTTCGGATTCCCGCATTTTTTTCAGTTCTTCTCCGAGTTTTTCCTGGTAATCCCTGGCGCTGTTCACCCTGAGCACCACTTCCGTTTCCTTGCCTTCCTTGACCCGCTTGTACAGTTCTTCAAATACGGGCAGGGTGGCGGCCTTGAATTTCGGCAGCCAGTCCAGGGCTCCGCGCTGTGCCGTGGCACTGCAGTTGGAGTACATCCAGTCCATGCCGTTCTCACCGACCAGCCGGATCAGGCTCTGTGTCAGCTCTTCCACCGTTTCATTAAAGGCTTCGCTGGGGCTGTGGCCGTTTTTCCTCAGTACATCGTACTGGGCTTCCATTATTCCCGCCAGGGCGCCCATGAGAACACCCCTTTCGCCCGTCAAGTCACTGAAGACTTCCTTTTCAAAAGTCGTTTCAAAAAGGTAGCCGGAGCCGATTGCAATACCCAGGGCCAAGCATCGTTCTTTGGCCCTTCCGGTAGAATCCTGGAAAACGGCATAGCTTGAGTTGATGCCGCTTCCATCGAGGAAATTGGCCCTTACGCTTCTTCCCGAGCCTTTGGGGGCGACAAGAATAACGTCGACGTTTGGGGGTGGGATGACTTTTGTCTGGTCCTTGTAAACAATGGAAAAACCGTGTGAAAAATACAATGCATCGCCATCTTTTAAATGCGGTTTGATTACGGGCCACATGGCCATCTGACCGGCATCCGATATAAGGTACTGGATGACAGTCGCTTTCTTTGTGGCTTCTTCTATGGAAAACAATGTCTGGCCGGGAACCCAGCCGTCAGCAATCGCCCTGTCCCAGTCCCGCTTAAAGTCCTGTGACTGACCAATGATTACATTAATGCCATTGTCTTTCATATTTAACGCCTGGGCCGGGCCCTGCACACCATATCCCAGAATTGCTATTGTTTCGTTTTTAAGTACTTCACGTGCTTTGGACAGAGGGAATTCATCCTTTGTGATGACTTCTTCCTGAGTCCCGCCGAAATTCATCATAGCCATTTTTTTTCTCCTTTAATTTTATTAAGGCTAATATAGATTTGATCCGAATCAAAGTCAAGTTCCATATAATATTTAATTATCCTTTTATACTTGCGATTTTTCGACTTTTGGGTATAATTTTCCTAGGTAAGGTTATTATTAATGAGAATTATATTATTATGCATGTTACTTGTCGCATTTACATCAGGCTGTTCCATAAACAAAATGGCCGTGAACATGGTAGCAGACATGCTATCCGGTGATGACAGCACTGTTTTTACAGGAGAGGCAGATCCCGAACTGTTAAATGAGGCTTTGCCGTTCGCACTGAAACTTTACGAGACGCTCCTCGAATCAGCCAATGATAATCCCGGGCTATACCTGTCTACCGGGAAAGCTTTTTGTTTATATGCCTTTTCAGCGGTACAGATACCTGCGGAAATTTCCGGGAATGACGATTACGATGAGAAACAGGCCGCTTTGCTTCGGGCAAAGAAACTGTTTCTTCGTGCAAGACGTTATCTTTTTACCGCTATCGATTTAACATACCCCGGATTTTCAGATACGGCACTTAAGGAAAAGGATTTATCGGAATTCCTGGACCGTTTCAAGAAAGAGGATGTACCTTATTTATACTGGTTGTCCATGGCATGGATGGGGGCTTTTTCCATTGATTCTTTTGATATGGAATTGCTTGTTTCTCTTCCAAAGGTTTACTCGCTGCTTGAGCGGATCATGGTACTGGATGAGGCATATGATGAAGGCGGAGTACATGACATTCTGATTTCATACTTCGGCTCGTTACCTCCCGAGATGGGTGGAAGCGAGCAAAAGGCGAGGGAAAATTTTTTGAAAGCCGTTGAAATGTCAAAAGGAAAGCGTTCGTCGCCATATCTTTCACTCGCCACTTCCGTTTGCATCAATAATCAGTACCTTGATGAGTTTATTGAACTTTTAACAAAAGTAACGGACATGGATGTGAATGAAAGCCCTGAAAACAGGTTGATGAATACCTTGAATCAAAGGAAAGCAAAATGGCTTCTGGAACACAAAAACGAATATTTTCTTGTTATTGAGGATGATGATACATCCCTGAATTAATAACTGTTCAGCAGGCTGGAGGATAAATGAGAATTATAAAAACGTTAGGTATCGTAATGGTGTTCGGTTTTTTCCTAACCGGGAATCTTTTTTCACTCACCATAAAAATGGGGAGTCTGGCACCCGCCAATTCACCCTGGGACAAGTCAATAAAAAAACTGGCATCGGAGTGGAAAAGGGTTTCGAACGGTAAAATAAATTTGACTGTTTTCCCCGGTGGTATAGCGGGGGACGAAGCGGATATGATAAGGAAAATCCGGCTCCGCCAGCTGGATGCGGCGGCCATTTCCGCTATTGGAATAAACCAGATATACAAAGGGGTTTTATCCGTATCAGCGCCGCTTCTTGTCAGGAACCTGGATGAATTCGAATACGTGTTGACCAAGGTTAAGCCCGTTTTCGAAGAAGAAATAGAAAAAAAACAATTCAAGGTGGTCATATGGGCTTTCGGCGGGTGGGTGCGATTTTTCTCAAGAAAACCGGCTGTTTTCCCGGATGAGATGAAAAGCCAAAAACTCTGGATCTGGCAGGGAAATTCGGATGAAGTGCAGTTGTGGAAGCAATTGGGGTTCACACCCGTTCCTCTGTCATTCACAGATGTCATGACATCATTGCAGAGCGGTATTATAGATGCCTTCGCTTCCGTACCCGTATCCGCGGCTGCCTATCAATGGTTCGGGATTGCCAATAACATGAGCGAAATGCAATGGGCGCCAATGCTTACCGGTATAATCATGTCGTCCAGGGTATGGAATAAAATCGATAAGGATATTCAATCGAAGCTTCTGGATATAGGGGTGGATATAGCCGCCGATATAAAACTCAAGTCGGAAAAGGCCGAGGCGGAAGCAATCAGTATAATGAAGAAATACGGGCTAGTAACCCATCCCGCTTCCAGGGAAGCCATTAAGGAATGGGAGAAAATCCGCGATTCTTCCTACTTTACATCCTGGATTAAATCCACCTGCGGTATGGAATCATTTGAACTGGTAAAAAAGTATCTGGATGAATTCAGAAAGAAAGAGAATGCAGGAAGGCAGTAATCCCGGACGTATTAAATTTACCCCAGGAAAATTTTTCTCCATTATCGAAAAATCAACCGCCTTTCTTGCATTGATTTTAATCACGCTCCTTTTGCTGATTGAGGTAATAAGCAGAAAATTTCTCAATACCGGGGTTCCTAACAGCAGGGAATACATTCAGCACCTCGTGCTTTGGGTTGCTTTTCTCGGCGCCATGATTGCGACGGGAGATAAAAAGAACCTTACGGCATCACTCGTTTCCGAAAAGACCCGGTTGAATTTAAAGATTTTTTTTCAGTACCTGACATGTTTCCTTTCCGTTTCCATGGTGACCGTTTTTTTTATCAGCTCAATTTCGTTTTTCCTCCTTGCTTTTGACAGGTCGGCCGCGATAGGCATTTTCCCAATACAGTATATTGTCATAATTATTCCCACGGCTTTTTTTTTCATTATCATCAGGTTCATCCTGCAGACGCCCCGCCGTTTGACTACCTTGTTTGTCGCGGCAGGAGCGGTCCTTACGGGAATCCTCTTAAGCATCAATGAGGTATTGCAGATGCTTCAGGGCCTTGTACTCCTGAATGATCCGGAAAATCTGGACCTTATTCTTTCCTATGATGACCTCATCGAATCTTTTAATGCCCTGTTTTTACCGGTTTTCAATGTGGTGTTCTGGCCACTTGCTGTTATCCTTATCGCCTCGATATTCACAGGGACTCCCATATTCATAGTGCTGGGCGGGTTGGCCGTGTTGTTTTTCATTAATTCGGAAGGCTCCCTGGCAATCATTCCAAACCAGGCGTATGTTGTTTTCACAGGAGAGAATATTCCGGCCATTCCCCTTTTCACTTTAGCGGGATTTATCCTCTCGGAAAGCAGGGCCGGTGAACGTTTTGTCAATCTTTTTCGAAGCCTGCTGGGATGGCTTCCGGGCGGGTTCGCCATTGTTACGGTGTTTATTTGTGCTTTTTTTACAACGTTTACCGGTGCCACCGGTGTCACGATACTTGCCCTGGGAGGATTACTCGCACCGGTACTCATTGCAAGAAAGTACAAGAAAAATTTTACATACGGGCTCCTGACGGCGGGAGGAAGCATAGGGCTGCTTCTTCCCCCCAGTCTGCCAATAATTCTCTACGGCGTACAGGCTCAAATAAGCATCAAAGACCTTTTAATTAACGGTGTTTTTCCCGGTTTATTTATGATAGCCGTTGTTGCGGTTATGGGTGTCCACCATGCAGTAAAAAACAAAATAGAGCGGGTGAAATTTAAAATTGAAGATGTCGCCGGGCCCTTTTTATCCGCTTTGCCTGAAATTCTGCTGCCCTTTATCATATTGATAAGTTATTTTACCGGGATCACGACATTGGTGGAAACGGGCGCCCTTGCCGTTCTCTATGTTTTGTTCATTGAAATCGTTGTTCACAGGGAGCTTAAATTCAAGGATCTGGTCAATATAATGGATAAATCGCTTCCCATTATCGGGGGTGTTCTGATAATCCTGGCCCTGGCAAACGGCCTTTCCTATTATATTATTGATCAACAGATCCCCCAGAAACTGACGGAATGGTGTCAGAGTACCATCGAGTCGCGGCTTGTTTTTTTGTTTCTGCTCAATGTCGGCTTGCTGATTACCGGCTGTTTTCTTGATATTTTTTCGGCAATACTGGTAGTGGCGCCGCTGGTCATACCATTGGGGGTGGCTTACGGTATTGATCCGATTCACCTGGGGATCATTTTTTTAGCAAATCTGCAACTGGGTTATCTTACCCCGCCCGTCGGGCTCAACCTTTTTCTCGCGGCATACCGTTTTGATCGTCCCCTGTCAAAGATTTACACGGATGTTCTTCCCGTGTTCATAGTTTTATTGATCGTGGTACTGTATATCACTTATGTGCCCCTGTTCTTTTATGCGTACTGATCATCGGTTCAGGTATGGAAACACCTGAATTGGAGGCATTCCTTTTTTTAAGTAGCGGAATAGACCTTGACGTAAAAATTACTTTTATATATTATCCCCATATTCGGGCTGTAGCGCAGTTGGTTTAGCGTACTTGTCTGGGGGGCAAGGGGTCGGCGGTTCAAGTCCGCCCAGCCCGATGTTTTTTATCTTTCGGTTTCTTTATAAATTTGACGATAATCTAAAATGATTTTTTTATACTCTATGAATGAAAATTTATTGTATGAAAAATAATATCATATTACATTTTTTTATATCAAAAAAATTGTTTTTTCTTGAATTAGATGGTAACTTTGATTATGATTGATAGTAATAGAAAAAGTGATGGAGGACGTATATGTATAAAAAAGCAATGATCGTATATTTTCTCATCCTGACAGTATTTCTTTTTTCCGGAGTTCTGCTGGACCGCTTTCCTCTGGATGTAGAGGCAAAATCGTTGGGAAAGCATAAATATATTGAGCTTCATGTTCCCGTAACAGTGGAAACCGGTGAAATGATGAATAACAACATATCCGGCTTTGTCCGGCCGGCTGTCAAAAAAGAAACTTCAACTGAAAAGCTTGAAAGAATTGACCAGATAGATTCTCTTAATTCAATGCTGGTTCAGAATATAAAGCCGGACGAAATTCCGGCTGAATCCATTTCCCAATTCCGGAATAAGATGCTCCTTCTTATCGATAAATGCACGCTATATTGGGGTGAGGCCTGGAATTTCCGGTTAACCCTTCCTCTTAAAGCAGCCTACAGTAATATCAGTCTCAACCATCCTTTTTTTCTTTTGATAGCCGATATTGCAGCCCGGAATGAAGTGCCGGTTGAATTACTTACCGGGTATCCGCTGGGGGGTAAAATGGTGGCCGGAAAAATGGAGGAAAAAGTTCCTGTTGAGCTGGGCCTGTTTCTTCAGCATAACAGGATGGTAAAAATCATCTGGATGGCCATAGGAATGATAGAATTGAATACGGATGATGTGGTTCTGCTGTCCAGACTCCTTGAAGATAATCCGAATTTATATTTTTCAGTTTCAGAAAGTTACCTGGATGGAGAGAAAAATATAAGCAAGGACTGGCTTTTTATCATTAAAAAATATCCCGACCGTTGTATATTGAATGTTTCAGCTAATTTGCATAAATCCGGATCAAATATTGCCCTTCCTTGATTCTCAATAATTATACAGGTTGCCGTCTTGGATAATAATATGGAAATTTCAGGGACAAAGAAAGAAGCCAGGAAGCTGATGCTTTCAAAATTATCCGCCCTCTCATCAACTGAAATCATGAATAAAAGTTTATCCATCACGGACAGGGTTGCCCGGTTGCCTGCGTGGCGTGAATGCCGGTACCTGTTGTCCTTTTTATCCATGGAGAAAGAGGTCGATACCGCATCCATTCATGATATGGCGGAGCAGGAAGGTAAGGTCATTGCGGTACCGCGTATTGCAGGCAATGATTTAATCTTTCATAGAATAACAACGGCCGGCTTAACGGGGTTAAAACCTAATGTTTTAGGCATTAAAGAACCAAATCCTGAAGATCCCGTTATTTCACCGGGTCAATCGCCCGAAAGCAAATTCCTCATTTTGGTGCCCGGCCTTGCCTTTGATGAAAACCGTAACAGGCTTGGCCGGGGCAAAGGTTTTTATGACAGGTATATTTCGGAAATGAGACGGTTTTCCGTTATCAATTATATCCTTGCAGGAGTTTTTTTTGAAAACCAGCTTTTAATGGATTTACCGTTTTCCGCCCATGATCAGGTTCTGGATTATATTATTACCAATGCCAGGATAATACAATAAAAGCGGCAATTCTCAATTTAGACCGGGAATTGCTCCTGTAAAAGTGTTGATGATTGTCTGTTAATAACCGTAGATTTATCCTGGAATTTTATATATATTTTACATATTATATATGATTCGTTTGATAAATCGTTCGAAAGGATAGAGTATGGGAGAGATTAAATCCGCCCTGGAAATTGCGTTTGAAAGAACCAAGGATGTTTCTGCCGACAAGAAACTGGTAAAGATTGACTCATCCATTAAAGAAGGTAAAAAGATAATTTCAAAATTTCTGGATGACAGTTCTGTCAGTTTAGACGGTTGTTTTAAAAATATTGAACAGGACCAGATTGGTAATGTTCGTAAAGGCATGTTTCAGGTATTGATGCAGAATCTTGTCCTCCCGAAGGAGCAATTTGCCATTAAAAAAATCAACCGCGTCGCAGAAGGATTTTTTAAAATAATTACGGACGTCAAACGCATTAAGGGCATGATGACCCAGCTGGAAGGCTTTTTTACCGAATATCTAAGCGAGAGAGAAAGAATCAAAGAAATAATTGACAAACAATTCGCTAAAAGACTCGAGGCAAAGGAAGAAGCCTTATCCAAACAATTGGGTTCACCGGTGCGTTTGAATCCGGCATCGGACCCCGAATACAACAAGTATATGTCGCAGGCGTATGGCCAGTTGGAACAAAGGTATAATGATATATTAACCCAGGTCAAGGAAGAGTTGGAGCGTCTGTTTAAAGCCGGTAAAAAATAGAGTTTGAAGCTCTGAAAAACGTTGGGAAATATCTTGACAAATTTTGAAAAAACAGTACATTAGTGATAACTTAAATCAGGAGGTATCCATCCGGATTTAGGTCCGTGTCTCCTTCGTCTAGTGGTTAGGACACCGGGTTTTCATCCCGGCAGCAGGGGTTCGAATCCCCTAGGAGATGTTATTTTTTTCATGACTGTTCAATTATGTTTGGAGGCAACACAAAAATTTCATTAATATATGGAATTTTATTTAATTGATTCATGAATTTTATGGTTATATCAGATATATTTACTATAAAATCATGTAAAGGCGGTATTAGCCTTCAATATGATCCCATGTGAATGGTTAAATTATATTATGAGGTGAAAATTTATGAAAAAAATTGTTATTATTGCAGTTTTGATTTTAATGTGTGTTCCTTCACTGTTTGGCGCATTACGTTTGGGAGTTGAAATTGGTAATCCATCTGTTGTTCTTATAGTCAGGCCTGAACCTTTCGATATCAAAATCGGCTGGAATTTTGAACAATCCTTTGTAGGACACGGAAGAAATTTTCTCCATGTAAGTGCAGACTATAGGATAGTAGATGCGTATCGGCTCATAGACTTTCTTCACTTTTTTTTAGGTCTCGGTGCGTACGCCCAGGTTTACACCGGAGATGAAACGACATTCGGAATCGGCGGCAGAGTTCCCGTGGGTTTGAATGTATTTCTGGTAAATAAAACCATTGAATTTTTTATTGAATATGCATTCAATATTACATTTATTCCCGCATTTGGATTGGACACACAGGGACAGGGATATGTCGGTATAACGATAAAGACTCCCTGGTAGTATTTTAATTTTTATCTCAATGCCATGAAGGCTGGAGTAATTTTAGTAATTGTCTTATTGTCCTTTCTTGGATGTAACACGGTTTCCATTAATTTGGAGCTTGCAGGCGAGTACTATAATCTGGGGAATGAATTTTATAAAAACGAGAACTATGTAAAAGCCACCCAATTCTACAGGAAGGCGCTTTCATTAGATCCCGATTTTACAAAGGCAAAATATAATCTTTCTTACGCATTAATCAAGCAGAAGAAATTCGTGGAGGCTGATCCCCTCCTGGAGGACCTTTTAAGCCAGGACCCGGAAAATATCAGTCTCCTGTTAATATCCGCCTATTCCTTCCATGAACAGGGTTTGGATGAGAAAGCCCTTTCCCTGTATGAACGAATACTGAAAGGGTCGGATGAAAATCAGGATGCCCTGTACAATTCGGGTATTTTATTATGGAAAATGGGAAGACATGATGAAGCGATTCAACAATTTTCACATTTATTGACGCTGGCGCCTCAAAACACGAACGCCATGTTCAATCTTGCTAAAATATACCTGGAACTGGATAAACCTGAGGATGCCGTTTTTTTTCTGGAACAGTATATTGAAATCAAAAGTGACGATGCGGAAGCATGGTCCGTTCTCGGAGAAGGATATTACCGTGTGGAAAAATACGGAGATGCCCTCAATGCCTATGACATGGCTTTGGGGATAAATGCGAATAACAGGGATGCGTATTTTGAAAAGGCAAGAATATGTCTCGGTAAAATAGCTGACCCGGATAAAGGGTTGACCTATTTAAGGCAGGCCCTGGACATGGGTTTTAATGACGCTGTAAAAATCAAGGAATTGCTCGATTCCAAGGACCTTCTGGACAAGGAACAAGTTGAATCATTATTAAAATCCAAAAACCTACTGCCCGCGGACAATAAGGCCCGATAGAACCGGTTTAGTAATCAATCCTTCTTTAAATTTTCTTTAATGCCAAGCGGCGTAGGATATTTCAAAATTACGATGTAGGATGAAACTATCATTGAAATAATGGTTGTTAGTTGGATAATAAAAGATACGTCTCTGCCAATAATATTGAGTTTATATGCCAATATAACCAATATCAGCGAGAATTCACTTGATTGACCCAAGCGTAAGCTTGTTTCATTCGAGAATTTTTTTTGTTCCTTGTTAAATAAAAAAAGTAATTTGAATATCAATGGCTTGATGATGAGAATGATGATCCCGAGTAAAACTGCAGGCAGAAGTATTTCCAGTATAAGAGACAAGTCAATGGTCGCTCCAAGAACAAAAAAGAAAAATACAAGGAAAAAGTCCCTGAAGTTTTTTAGATTTTCTGACAGGAAAAGGGATAAGGGATTTCTTGCCAATGACAGGCCCGCGATAAATGCCCCTACTTCGAAAGTGAAGCCCAATTTTTGGGAAAGGATCGCAAGGCCGAAGCACCAGCCGAATGCCGAAAGATAGAGCAATTCATGAAATTTGTCTATTTGTCTCATTATTCTTCGAATCACCACTTCTTCGAACAGAAAGGCAAAAATTACCAAAACGATCCCTTTGACAGGTATGATCGCTATATCTATTAATGAGGTAAAAAATGTGGTATTCATATTGACAAGCATAATGGCCGTGATTGCCAATAAGTCCTGGGCCAGGAGTACCGCAATGCATATGGACCCCATGTGCTGCTGGTGCAGGGTAGTGGTCGGGAGAAGCTTTACGACAATAATTGTACTTGAAAACATTAAAGCAATTCCGCACACTATACTTTCCCAAAAGGTAAAACCCCATAAATATGTAAACAGAAATGGTACCGCAAAAAATACCATGGATGAGATGGTTGTGACTATCAGGGTTTCCCTGAATAAATTTAACAAGCGTTTTGGATGTAATACCAGGCCTGCAAGAAAGAGGAGCAAGGTAATGCCGATATGTGATATTGACTCGATAAAATTTATTCCTTTAATAAAGGATAATCCCCATGGCCCGAAAAGAATGCCGCAGCCGATATAGGCAATAATAATGGGTTGTTTCAGGAAAAAAGCAAACCAGGAAAGAACGGCGGAGAAGATTATAATGATGCTGATCTCAACCAGTACATTTTCCATTTATGGTTCCGTGTTTATGATCTTTATTTGGCCGTTTCCATAATATTATGCAGACCGATTTTCAGTCAATTAATTTTTCTATCTGCTTAAAAGTATCTTTCGGATTCACTGAAGCATCGATATCCTTAAGCAGCCCCTTTTCCGTGTAATAGGCGATCAATGGCGCGGTTTGGCTTTTATAAACAATCAAACGATTTTTAACCGCATCAACCTCATCATCACCCCGGGTATATAAATCTCCGCCGCATTTGTCGCATTTACCCTCAGTTTTAGGCGGTATATTGGTGAGATGGTAAATGGCACCGCATTTTTTACATATTCTTCTTTCAGTTAATCTTTTAATTATTATTGAATCGTCCGGAACGGTGAAATTAATGACGAGATCGATTTTTTCGATCTTATCGAAGGCCTCTGCCTGGGGGATGGTGCGGGGAAACCCATCGAGGATATAACCGTCTTTGACATCGTCTTTCGAAAGCCGGTTCTTAACAATCTGGACGGTCATTTCATCCGGAATAAGTTCACCTTTGTCTATTATCGATTTGATTTCGTTTGCCTGCGGGGTGCCTGATTTTAATAATTCCCTGAAAATATCACCGGTCGATATCTGGGGAATATTTAATTTTTTGCACACATCCGCTGCAACCGTACCCTTGCCGGCACCGGGCGGGCCTAGAAAAATCAGTTTCATTTTACCCTCCTAAAAAATTGTTATTACCATTATTCTTTTTCCAAAACGCTGTTTTTTTTAAGTTTATATTTAACGGAACATGCTTTCGTGCATGTTGTCTCATCAAATCCCTCTGTCTTTATAAAATACCTGCCGCAGACCTCACATACCGAATAATGCCGGGCACAATCTTCCGAACAGAATTTTTCATTCATAGAATTTTCTCTATTAATGTATTTTCCGCAATTGATGCATTTTATAAATTCAGGATTCTCATTTTCCATAGCATTAAAAATCAATATGCCTGACCCATGGCATTAAAACTAACATACCTCATCAAATTGTTGAGGTGATTTGCCGTAAATTCCGGATTTTATCAATCACCATTCACTTTTTCGAGTTTATCCGGGATTCGATAATGCGTCAAGGGAACGATGGGAAGAGTTTTTTGTACTGTACCTTTTCAGGCCATTTGAGTGCTGCGCAGGAATCCCGGCTCTACTTCGCTCCGCTTGCCTGCGTACAGGACACCAAATCGCAATAGCGATTTATAGATGCCGCCGTGATTCCTGCTCCGCCCTCAAAGCATAAAGCTACAGTACAAAAAAGCTTTTGAGAAGGTAAACTTACAGAAAGTGGGCATACCTCACCTGTATTTTTTTTTCGGGAACCTTGCAAAGGACATATCATTTTACTACTATGAATTATTTTTCATCAACAAAATAAAAAAATGATAAGGAGGAAATATCATGAAAAAATTCTTACCGGCACTATGCCTGTTGGTATTACTGGCGGCTGGATGCCAACTTGAAAAGCCCGAGGAGCAGTCGGGGATGTTGAAAATCAACCTGCTGCTCCATCAGGTTGAAAACAGGACGATTGTCCCGGATGTTGACATGCGGGTGTCATCCTATGAAATTTTCGGGTACGGTCCGAATGACCGATGCTTTGAACTTGATAATGTTGTTCAATCGCCCGTCCTTGTAAACAAGCTTGCTGCGGGAGACTGGCTGATTCATGTTCACGGGATAAATCCCGACGGCAAGGTTATCGCGGCGGGAGAAATAACGGTAACGGTCATAGCGAATACAGAGGTGGGCTCTACGGTTGTTTTGCGGCCCCTGGAGGGGACAGGCCTGCTGGAACTGGATCTCAGCTGGCCTGACAATGCTTTATACAATGCGGAAGTCAGGGGAGTGCTTACCCCGGTTGAAGGGACGCCCCTGGAATTCACGATTCCTGTTCCGAACGGTACGAATCAGGCCCATTACGAGACGGAACTGGAATCCGGGTACTACATGCTGCAAATCAAGGTGTACGGAGACGGCGAGTACAGGTGGGGATTGGTCGAGACGGTCAGGATTCTGGCCTGCGAAGTAACCAGCGGTCTTTTGCATCTCACAATCAATCCCGAAGGTGAACTGGACCTTGGGATTGTTGTTGAGCTTGACAACCCGGTTGCCATAACTCTCAGTGGTGCCGTTGAGGACCTGTGTCTCGGAGAAGAAATGAGCATAGAGGCAATAACTTCGGAACCCGTGGATGCGTATCAATGGTATTTGGACGGTGAAGCGTTGGAGGGCGAAACATCGAATACCCTGAGTATAGGAAGCGGATTACTGACCGACACCTACAGGCTGGACCTTGTTGTAAAGAAAGGAAATGTCCTGAGTTCAACTTCAGTAATTTTCAATGTCAAGTGCTGTTCAGAACCCTGCGACTGCCTGGAATATCCCTGCACCCCGTCACCGACACCGGTTTTAGAGTTGTCCCCGGTTCTGGAGTGGGAGTGGACCGGTTCAGGAACGGCACCTGATTATAAACAGGTAATGAGCGCACCCGTGATTGCCAATCTGAATGATGACAATGGTGACGGTGTTGTCGATACGAATGATATACCGGACGTCATCATTAACACGTTTGCCGCTTCCAACTGGAGGGGGCCCGGCGTTCTGCGGGCGTTAAGCGGTGACGGTTCCGGTGAAATTTTCGCCCTTGAGAGTGCGAAAACGATAGGCTGTGTTTCTCCTGCCGTCGGCGACCTGGATGGCGACGGCCTGGTTGAAATTGCCGTGTTGGGCGAGGATATGGGTCTGCTTATTGTAAGCAATACGGGTGTCGTTGAGATATTCGGAGCCGCAAGCCATATTGGTAATAATGTATGGGCATGTATCACACTTGCCGACCTTGAGGGAGACGGATCCCCTGAAATCATCGTTGGCAACATAGTCTACAACAATAACGGGACATTGAAATGGCAGGGAAGCGCCGGAAATGGAGAATACAGCTCGATTGTCGCAGATATTGATCTTGACGGGAGCCCTGAACTGATCGCGGGAAACACTGTGTATGACAATAATGGTAATATTGAATGGCAAAATCCATCGGTTATTGACGGCTTTACCGCTGTTGCCGATTTTGATCTGGACGGTTATCCCGAAATTGTAAATGTTTTTCAAAGTGTTACCATGTTTAGGTACGACGGAGAAATTGTTTGGCAGGTGGCGCTGCCCGGCGGCGGTCGGGGAGGAGCCCCGACCATTGCAGATTATGATAATGACGGCGTACCGGAAATAGGCGTTGCAGGCCAGACAAACTATGTAGTTTTTGAAGGCGATGGTACTGTCAAATGGTCGAGAGAGGTGACTGATTATTCCTCGGCTATTACAGGCTCAAGTGTGTTCGATTTCGAGGGTGACGGTAACGCGGAAGTCGTCTATGCCGATGAACAGTTTCTCTGGATATTCCGTGGTCTTGACGGCGCGACTCTTGCACAGGTTGCGATAGGGTCCGGAACCCTGGCCGAAATGCCGATCATAGCGGATGTGGACAATGACGGCAGTGCGGAAATAATTGTTCCAAGTAATGATTATGTTTACGGGCCAAGAACAGGTATACAGGTATTCGGTGATGCCTATGGCGGATGGGCGGCTGCAAGACGAATATGGAGTCAGCATTCATACCATTTTACAAATGTCGATGAAGAAGGAAACATTCCGCAAAACGAAGTAAACAGCTGGGATGAAAACAACAGCTACAGGCAAAACCATTAATTTTTTAACTACCCGGCCGCGTTTAAACAAGGCGGCCGGGTAGTGTTATTGCCGTATGAAAAAAAAGTCTATACTATCTGTTCCTTTTATTTTATAATTTGGTTATAATTACTTGGTAAAGTAATCCGGGTTTGGAAAATGTAAAAAAAAGGAGGATATTATGAGTTTTTGGGATAGAATGCAGAAAGTTATAGGCCAGGGAATCGACGCTTCAAAAGCCGCATTGGATAAAGCGAAGGATAAAGCAAAGGAACTGGGTGAAAAAGGTATACTTACCTATGAAATTATGCAGCTTGAAAAGTTATTGGAAAGTAAAATTACGGAATTCGGGACATTGTCCTATGATCTCCTGGTTGAGCAAAAAAGAGGCAGTATTTCGAAAGATACCAAAGAAATTAAAAATTTGATCATTGAAATCCAGGGAATCGAGACAAAAATAACGGATAAAGAAGAAGCTTTAAAAAATATTAAATAAATTCCAAATTAGTATTGACAATTTTATGTAACATCCATTATATTATGCTTCGCGTGAAATGAGGTGGCTTTTGTTGCTCTTAAAAGCAAATGAGTTTTTTTCTAAGTAGAAATAAAGAATATTTGCATGGAGAGCCTTAAAAGCGTTTTATAGGGTATATCTGTTTAAACCTGGTATTTATCGTGGGCAACCTCGAAAAACCCCGATAGTTTAACGATTACTACATCTGAAACCTTCCAAACAGGGAGGTTTTTTCACGTAACACGAAGGGAGTTCGTGTAGCATGAATTACTTCATGCAGCACGAAAGAACTTCGTGTATTGTTCTTTTTACAGTAAACGGGAAGGGGAGTGGATTGAGTCCTTTGAGAAGAGTTTAATTACTCGCAAGAGTAATTAGCTATATATCATGGAGAGTT
>JAFGKU010000203.1 GCA_016928415.1 Spirochaetales bacterium | reverse complement strand
TACATTGCGTTCTATAAAATTAAATTATAAAAATGAAATAACAGTGGTTGGAAAATTATTTGGTTTGGTGAAATATGATAAAAATAATAAATTTATCTATGAAATTCCATTTGATAATTTACCTGATAATGTTCAGATTGGAAATTATTTTCCACTTCCAGAATACACCCTTTTTTACGATGACAAAGGCGGCATACATTTCTGGGATGCGAAAGGTAATCAAGTGCCTGATGATGAGAATGAAGCTATAATGTTGAAACTGAATGACAATGTAAAAAGCGGTCTGCGAAGTGATTCCGGCTTAAAGGATTCTATTGATAAATTCCTCGAAAAAGAATCGCTTTTCCTTTATGGTGATAGGTTGCTTTCCATCAGTGATTATAAACATGAAAAATTTCATGAATTCATTCAGTTAAATATTAAAGATATTAAATTAACTAATAGAATAAATCTCGACACAAAACAAATATGGGATAAAAATTTACTGGGATTTGATGATTATGACAATAGTTATTGGACATGTAAAGAATCAAGTTATGCTGATTCGCCATACGTTATCCTCGTCTTCACCAAATACGGCGAAATCCTTGACTGCTTCTACCATCCTCCGGGATATTTCTACCCAGCCGTTGCGCCGAACGGTGATGTTTACTTTATGGGACTGAACCCGGATAAAAAGCACATGGATTTCTACCGGATATATGCGGTCTGGAACCAGGAGTTGGAAAACAGGGAAAAGGAATCATCAGATATGATCCAGGGGCCGGTTGTTATCGGCGTTTCCTCCTCCAACTGGCTGACGTGGGACAAAGACTGGTACTGTTACCATGCCGTCAAGGCGTTTGACGGTGAGCCGGGAACGGCTTGGATCGAGGGAAGCAAGACTGATGGCATAGACGACTGGATAAGCCTTGAGTTTGAAAATCCGATAACAATCGATAAAATTGAAGTGTCTCCCGGGCTATTCGATAAACGGTGGTGGAAAGCGAATAACCGCGTGAGGACGCTTGCCATGGAAATAGACGGTGAAAGGACAGAGCTCACATTCAAGGACGTGATGATGGCTCAAAGCGTGCCATTCAAAAAACCAAAGAACTTTAAGAAAATAAAATTCGCCATTTCATCGATCAATAAATCAAAGCAGTCGAATGACACGGCAATCTCAGAAATTACCTTTTATTACCAGGGGAGGCGGGTAGAACTTGACCTTTCCAGAGTTAACCAATATTTGAAAAAGGTTTCGGAAAAGGAAGTAAAGGGAGGAAACTGAGGGTGATCCCCTTGGGAAGGAGATGAAAAGGATGAAAAAATTATTATTGACAGCTATATTCGCTATCTTTGCCCCTCTGCTTGTTTTTGGGGAGCAAACAGTAACTTTTATTGCCAATTTCGAAGGATTGAATGAAGACTCCCTGGGCACTTATAAGGCAACCCTTTCCGCCCGTGATGGCTACGGCCTGGCGGGTACCGTATATTTGAACCCAAACGGGAAGGCAGAGATTTCCATCAATAATTTTACGCATAACTTTTCGGGAACATTGACTCTGACAATTAAGGATTTAAACAACCAAGTACTGGGAATCCTAACACCAAAAGGCCAGAAAAAAGAGTCAATGTTATTTCATATTTCATACGTTTATAATGTCACTCCCACTACCCTGTATTTATACGCAAACGGGAAAATTGCCGAAGCCGGGAATACCCAACAGAAAATTAAGATCGGGAAAATGGTTAAGAATCCTGTCATTGCTCCGCCTGAACAAGTAAAAGCATACTCCGAAAAAACGCTTTCAGTAAGTATTACTTGTGCTACCGAGGGAGTGACCATCTGGTATACAATCGACGGGACTATGCCGTCGTCAACTCAAGGAGATTCTTACGATCCAGAGAAACCGTTTATACTTATTCCAACTGCTAAAAGACGAATCTTTACCGTACGGGCCATTGCCGTAAAAGATGGTTGGACGGATTCGGAAGTGGTGAAAAGCACTTATGCTTTTAAGTGAGGTGTAAATTTATTTGCGATCTTACAATAACTATACTATGATGTACCGTTTGGTGACCGCAGCCCCGTAGTTTCACTCACTCCCCCCAAACATCACCCAGTCCGGCACGGCGAATATCCCTTCCCGGATTTCCCTTATCTCGTTTCCGGTGTAAATGATGATCCCTGTTTCCGCGATATCCCTGAATTCTTCAAGGAACCGTTTCAGTGCCGACCCGTCGCCCTTATCCACGATATCGCGGTTTTTAACTTCAATGGGGAGAAGCCGCTTCCCGTCATACTCCACAATGAAATCTATTTCCATCCCGGCCGAGGTCCTGTAGAACCACAGGTTGGGAGGTATGATTTTCGCCGACTGCCATTTCAGCAGTTCACAGAACACCCAGGTCTCGTACATGGCCCCGGAAGGGTTTTGCGAACGGAATTCCTTTGTGATGATTCCGGCCAGGCCCGTATCCGTCAGGTAAGCTTTGGGGCTTTTTATCAGGCGCTTGGAGGTGTTTTTCGAGTATGGGCGCAAAAGCGCGACAGAATAGGACAACTCCAGAAGCTTGAGGTAGTTCCTTACCGCCGTAATGGAAATACCGCAGGCTTTTGACATCTCGGTAAGAGAGAGGATGTTTCCCGTTCTCTGGGCGATGATATTCATGAACAGGGTGATGTGTTCCAGGTCGGCGCCGGGGCTTAAATCGCGGATGTCCTTTTCAATATACGTTTTCCTGTAATTTTCCAGCCACCTGTAACGCTCTTCCTCCTTTTTATACTGCTGGAATGCCGGAAACCCGCCCCATCGTTTGTGCCTGGAGAGGAGAGCTTTTCTTTGTGTTATTATATCGATCGATTTTCCGGGATATTCACGCAGGATCGTGGGGTCGTTAATGATCCGGTCAATGAACAATCCGGATGTTTCCCCGCAAAGTTCCGAAAAGGACAGGGGGAACAGGGTCCAGCGACCCACCCTGCCGGCCAGGGATTCCTGGATATTCTTCAACATGAAGATTTGCGACGAACCCGTGAGATAAAAGGACTTTTCTTTTTGCGTGTCGATTAAAACCTTGATGGCATCGAATATAAAGGGAAATTTCTGGACTTCATCGAAAATGATTCCTTCACCCGGCAATTCTTTTAATTTGGCGACAGTACTTTTCCTCAGTTCCACCCTGATTTCAGGATCATCGAAATTGAGATAGTAGAATTCTTTTTTCAATTTTTGGGGAAGGAGTTCCTTTAGCAGCGTTGTTTTCCCCGCCTGTCTTGGCCCTGTAATAAACAGGTTTTTTTCTGTATGACTCAGGCTGATTATCAGGTCTTCCAATTTTCTATTGAACATGGTTTGTATTTTAGTACAATACGTTTAAAAATACAAGGTAAATTTAAACACATTGTGTAGAATATCAAGGAAGTGTGAGATAGTAGTATTTAGAGTTTATTTTTATATTTTAATCAAATACAATATCATTACAAATATTGTATACAAAAAGATAACTTTGAACGCGCGTTCAAAAATGAGATCAGAATCACGGATTGCTATGGTTGAAGATTGATACTGTTCGATATGTCTTTTTAAAAAAATTCCTGCTGCCTCATTTAAAAATCTCACCCAAATGGTTCTTGACAAGATGTCATAATGCCACTATAATATGATTGATTATGACAGAATTTCTGTTTCGTGAAATTATCTTACGTATCAAGAAAGTCATGCGACACCTTCCGGTTGTGGTCATTTCAGGCATGCGGCAAACCGGGAAAAGCACATTGCTGCAGAATGAACCTTCCATTGCCGGTTCTCACCGTTACTTCACGCTGGATGACTTTGCCGTCTTGGCGGCCGCCCGGACAAATCCCGAATCCCTGTTTGACGCTCCCGTCATCATCGATGAAGTGCAGCGTTGTCCGGAACTCATTGTCGCCATTAAAAAGGCCGTAGATGAGAACAGGTCGAACGGCTTTTTCATCCTGTCGGGTTCAGCCAACATCTCCCTTCTCGGCCGCGTTTCCGAAACCCTGGCGGGAAGGGCGAGCTATCTTGCCCTGTATCCGATGACGCGCAGGGAACGCATGGCCCTGGTAACGCAAAGACCCTTTATCGCGCGGTTCATGGATGACCAGACATTGCCGGCCGGTGAATCGCTTCCGGTCACGGATGCAGACATCCTGGCCGGCGGCCTGCCGCCGGCCTGCCTGGGTGATTCGGAAGGCCTCCGTGAATGGTTTCTCGGGTATGTGCAAACGTATGTCGAGCGCGATGTGCGAGGACTATCCCAGATAGCCGATCTGGTCTCATTTGCGAATTTCGTGCGGCTGGCGGCTCTCCGTTCGGGGCAGGTGCTGTCGATCGCTTCGCTGGCCCGCGATGCCAAGCTGAACGCCGCGACAGCCGGCCGCTATCTCGGTCTCCTCGAAGCCTCGTTCATTGTCTGGCGATTGCCGCCGTTCTTTAATAACCGCAGTTCGCGCCTCGTCAAATCGCCCAAGCTCTATTTTACTGATTCCGGGCTTGCCGCCCATCTGGCGGATGTCACGGAATTCCCTCAGGGCCGCGACTCAAAGATGCGCGGTG
>JAFGKU010000202.1 GCA_016928415.1 Spirochaetales bacterium | reverse complement strand
CGTTTGTGGCAAGGTCAAAATCATTTACCTCGCGTTTCATGTAGAGATCCCTTGTTGCACCGCCGACAAGCATGCATTCGAATCCGTTTTCATTAAAAATTCGGGCAATGGAATACAATACAGAAGGTATTTTCATTTGGCGGAATTATAACATTTTTAATATATTATTGGAAGTTTGCCATCATGGCTTTTTCTATCAAGGTAATGGTGTTTTTTATACCCTTTTCGGCACGTATATTTTCAACAATCTTCATGGCAGCAGAAAAAAAAAGGAAGGGGGATGCCCTTCCTTTATTGCTTTTGAAAAAATTCGTTATTGAAACAACTGCAGCACGGACTGCGGTTTCGTGTTTGCCTGGGCCAGCATGGAGGTGGCCGATTGCACAAGTATCTGGTCTTTCACGAAATCTACCATGACCTCGGACATGTCCGCATCCCTGATCTGGGATTCAGCGGCCTGCAGGTTTTCCGCTCCTGCCAGTAATCCCTGGATGGCGTGTTCCAGCCTGTTCTGGTAGGCGCCGAGGTCCGCCCTCTGTTTATTGACGATCTTCAATGCATCGTCAACAATACCGATAACCATGTTCGCCCGGTCCGGTGTTGACAGCGAGATGAATGTTGCCGAATGGGGAAAACCGGTTATGGCCTGTAATCCGAAAGCCTGGGCTGTCATCGTGCCGATGAAAACCCTTTCGCGCTGGTCCATGTTGGCCCCGATGTGGAACCACATGCTGGCAATTACCATGTTTTCTCCGAACGGATTGGCAAACCGTCCCGTTAACAGGTTCATGCCGTTAAACTGGGCGTGGGAGGCAATCCGGTTCAACTCATCCACCAACTGGGAAATTTCCACCTGTATCTGCATTCTATCCTCGTTCGAATAAATACCGTTCGAACTTTGTACGGACAGCTCCCTGATCCTTTGCAGGACGTTCTGGCTTTCCTGCAGGTATCCTTCTGCCGTCTGGATAAGCGAAATGCCGTCCTCGGCGTTCTTCGATGCGCGCAGCAAACCCCGGATCTGGGACCGCATTTTCTCGGAAACAGCCAGCCCGGAAGCATCATCCGAAGCCCGGTTGATCCTGTATCCTGACGAAAGGGCCCGCATATCTTTGTCGATGTTCAGTCCATTGAATTTGAGTTGATGCTGGGCAAAGATAGCGCTCATGTTGTGGTTAATAATCATTAAAATCCTCCTTGATATTGTAGTAAACGGACTTCCTTGTCCGTTTATCCATTCGGGTCCCCGCGTGGTTTTCAGGGTACCCCTTTAATCTTCGGAAGATTTTCAGCTTTCGTTAAGCAATTCGCGCAGGTTTTTTGCGGTAACGCGGGGGTCTTCAACAAGTACCCGGTTCCCCCCGATCAGGTCCGCGATGCCGATTTCATTGGGGTAACGCGGGATGATATGGCGGTGGATATGGTTAATGGAGGCCCCGGCGGCAGGCCGCATATTGTAGCCTATGTTGTAAGCGGCCGGTGAAAAGGCCTTGTCCAGGACATTGAGAAGTTTCCTGGTAAGGATCGTCAATTGTGATTCTTCCTCGCCGGTAAATTCCCTGATATCCTCGATATGCCGGGTGGGGAAAATAAAGATATGACCGGGGTTGTACGGGTAGAGATTGACCGAGGCAATAAAATGCTCGCTTCTGTAAATCGTCAGGTCTACAATTTGCTCGTTCGAGTCCCTTAAAAGGCAGAGAATGCAGCCGTCCGGTTTTTTACCTTTAAAATAGGTCAGTTTTTCAAAACAGAAAAAATAATTACCCTGCAAATTTTACTCTTTGTTCTTGTTCAGGTTTGAATATTTTGATGTGGAAAGCTTGATGTAATCCTCGCTCGAGAGGTTCCTCAGATACAGGAAATCAATCAATACAGGGTATTTTTCAAGAAGCTCCGCATACTTGTCGATATTTTGAATTATTTCCATTTCCTTCTTAATGGCAAGAAGGTCCCTTTTCTTTCTTTCCGCCAGAAGTTCCATGGAATCTTTCAATTCCTGTTCTTTTCTTTCAAGGTAGGCTTTTTTTGCAAGATTATAGAGTTCGGCATCCGGGAGTTTGATTGTTTTCGGTTCTATTTGTATAAGATCGATGGCATTGAATTCGGGATCATCCACGAGTTTTTCCCTGACTTCTCTCAAGTAATTTTTATCATAAAGGATCGTCGGGTTTTCAATGAGTATCTTGGTAATTTTTTCACCGAGTTTGTCCCCTTTGGTTTCATACCAGTTGTTCAGGTTGTCCGGCAAAACACCCTGCGAGACAATATCGGGCAGGGATTCGGGAATGATGACGAATTCGGCGTAGAATTTTATTTCAAAGGAGAAGTCGATTCCAGGATTCATGACACTCAAGTAAGTTTGCGCCGAGGGATAGAGGTTGCCTTTAATCGGATTTTCCATATGGGCCCGGTAGGGGGTCAGGTTGAATTCATAGATTGTCATAACCGTGGGGAGCAGTTTTTCCCATCTCCATGTAAAAGACCCTGATTTTACCAGCTTGTAATTGAAATCACCGGCCTTGCATTTGGTGACCCCGTATACCCCTTGGGGCAGGCCGAATTCCACCCAGCCGCCGATGAGGATGTACACCCCGAAAGCGAGCAGCAGGATCATGCTAAAGATGAATTTCCCCAGTTTCCTTTTTTTCCTCTTTTTTTCCATATTTTTATTAACGGTAAGTTAACCCCTTTCCATGATGGTAAAATATTCTATCAAGGGTTTGTATTTGTCAAGGGCTGTTTGACGTAATATTCCCATATACCAGGCTTTATGATAGCATGGTTAGATTATAAGGGGCCGTATGATAGTATGGCTTGATTATAAGAGGCCTTTTAATACTTAGGCTTGATATAAGTGAATTGTTTGTTAAAATTATATATAGACATCAGTGAAAAACATCCATTTGGGGCGTCCAATCGAAATAAAACCCTTAAAATGATCGGGGTTTTTCGAGGAAATATTGATGAACTGGCGGTGGCATTGAGCGATCAGGATAAAGAAATAGCCAAAAAAGGTTTTTTGGATAAAATGGCAGGGTATTTGGGAAAAATAGTCCTTATCCTGTTTATTTCTTCTTTCTTTCTTTTTTTCCTCTACTTGATCGGGAATTTCCAGGGCTTTCTGGGTAAGACCCAGCTTTTTATTATTAATGTTTTAAACATCAGTCTTTTAACCGGTTTTATTTTTTCCCTTTATTATTTTATAACCGTCCTCATCATGACGTTCTACCGGAAGGAAACCTATATTCTTAATTATGTTTTTACGCTTTTATCATTAATTTTTTATATTACCCTGTACCTGGGGATTAAATTCCTCATAACGATTCTCCATTAAAGGGAGCCATATTAATTAAAAATAAAATAGTTGAATTCGAATGCCTTTGAATTTATAATAAGCCGTTGTCATCCCAATGCTAAAAAATTAATCAAGGAAGGTGTGATGGGTATTTTGGAAAAAATTTTGCCGGCCTCTGTCAATAAAAAAATACTTGAAATGTCGGCAGCGATCACGAAATTCAGGCTGTTCCTTAAACGGCAAAGCCCCAAATCTTTATCGCCCCTTGAAAAAATCAAGGCAAAAACCGGGTTCTGGTATATTTTCCCCTGGATACTGGGTTTTATCCTTTTCAGCGTACTCCCGCTCGTATTTTCATTGGTGTTTTCCTTTTTAAACTTTAAATTGACCAATCCGCAGGGAATAAGCTTTGCCGGTCTTGCCAATTATAAAAGACTCGTAACAGACCAGGTTGCTTTCCGCTCCCTTTTTTTAACACTGTCGTACGTGGTAACATGGACCCCGCTCGCCGTGCTGTTCCCCGTCTGCATAGCGGTTCTCCTGCATGTAAAACATCTTGCCGCCTCCAAGGTTTTCAGGCTGCTCTTCTACATCCCCACCCTCATACCGGAAATAGCGGTGGGTATAATCATGTACGGATTCTTTTTTTCACCGTCAAACTGGTTTTATGCCCTGTTTTTCAAACCGTTCGGCGTTTCATTCGCCGAAGGGGGCATGATCGTACAACAGCTCGTTTCCGTTATTTTCATCAACATGAGCCTGTGGTCCGTGGGTAACTCCATTCTCATACTCTACGCGGCCAGGCGCGGTGTGCCCGTCGAAATGTACGAGGCGGCAAGGGTGGACGGCGCCCGTCCCCTTTGCCAGTTTATTAAAATAACATTACCTTCCATTTCACCGATTGTATTTTACAGCCTGATAATCAATCTCATAGCCGCCTTCCAGTTTTTCACGTTTTCCTACCTCATGTCGGGCGGGGGATATGATCCCGACAATGCGGCCCTGTTCTATAATGTGTACATCTATGTGCAGATGTTCGTTTACAAGGACATGGGGTATGCATCGGCCCTCGGCTGGCTTTTTATCCTGTTTGTCGCCGTTATTGTGATCTTCGTTTTCACGACGGCCCGAAAGTGGGTGTATTATGAGAATGAATGATGCGCATTCCCTCAAATCCCGGTACGGCAGGAAAGCCGCGCCAATGTTGAAGACGGGTCTATTCACCCTGTTTTTAACCATTGTCCTGATGACGTACATACTTCCCCTTTCCTACATGTTTATAACGGCGTTCAAGGACGGCAGCATGCTTACCGACCCTACGGCGCCCCTTCTCTGGCCAGCGAAACCGCGGCCTTATACGTATGAAGGCAAAGAGTATTCCATATATTCTGTTCCTGAGGGGGAGAAAACGCATGAATGGGCTCTTGTTGTCAAGGAACCTGAACGCGGTTTTTTCATCGATCCTTTAAAACCGGAGAAGGGATTGATCGAGTGGACAGGCCGCTGGCGGACACTGGAACCTGTCTATGAATTCAGCCCGGCCTTCGGCAATTTTACGGCGGTTCTTTCCAATGAAAGTTTTGTCCGGGCCTTGATAAATACGGTAATATTTACTTTCATAGGCGTGGCTGCCACGCTTTTTTCCTCCCTCCTGGTTGCCTACGGTTTTGCCCGTTTCAAAATACCCTACCAGGAATTGCTGTTCATGCTTCTCATCGGCAGCCTCCTCATTCCGAGGGAACTGATTCAGATACCTCTTTACACGCTTTTTTCAGGCATAGGATGGGTCGGCACCTGGCTGCCTCTCCTGATACCGCAGTTTTTTTCAAATGCATTGTACGTGTTTTTACTAAGACAGCATTTTAAACAGTTCCCCAAACACGAGGAAGACGCGGCGCTTATGGAAGGGGCCGGACCTTTCCGTATCCTCTTTCAGGTATTCGTGCCGCAGTCCGGAGCCGTCATTGCGACCGTTGTTCTCCTTCAGTTCTTTTTTCTCTGGAAGGACCTGTACCTGCCCACCCTTTATCTGGGTTCGGCAACCAATGGCCAGCTTTTATCAAGCCATCTTGTATCGTACAGCGGCCTGTTCGGTTCGAATTTTATCACCGTGCTTTCCGCCTCGCTCCTGGTCCTGATTGTTCCGGTCGTCATTTTCCTTTTGACCCAGAGCCTTATAATGAAGGGGGCCGTCTCACTGGTTTCACGTGATAAATAGGGCGGGTATGACATTAATGAAATCGATCGGAGGATAGAATGTTCAAAACGATCCCCTTGAAAAAAATAATACTGCTCTGGGCCGTCTGGGTTGTCGTTCTTCTTGGTTTTCAAAAATGTGTCGCAACCCGTTTTCAGCCGGAAAGACCGGATGACGTGCTGTTCTGGACGGCGAATGAGACCGGTGCGGAGCATAAGAAGGAATTCCCGCTCCTGGGGGACCCGTTCATGAATGAACACGTCGCCTACGATTCCGAACATTATATTTCCATCGCATTGTTCGGCTACGATTCCCCGTTTGCAAGGACAGTTGAACACGATAAAAAAAAGTATTCGTTAAGCTACGCGTTTTTTCCGCTCTATCCGGCCCTCATGTACGTTGTATCCCAGCCCCTGAAAATTTTCAACCTCACACCCGTGGCCACGCTCACCCTGGCCGGTGTCATCATCTCCCTTTTGGGAACCCTCGTGGCCATGATTGCCCTTTATGACCTGGCCCGCATCCACCTGGATGAAGCGGGTGCCCTGAAGGCCGTGTTTTTCTTTCTCGTTTTTCCGTCCGCATTTTTCCTGGGACAGGTGTATACCGAGGGCCTGTTTGCCGGGCTTGCCTTTGCCTGCCTGGCCCTGATGCAGAGGGGGGGAAGGGATATAAGGTATTTTTTTGCCGCCGGCGTCTGCGCCGCGCTTGCCGTACTGACGCGCGCCGTGGGCGGGGCCCTGGCCATTGCCTTCATTTTCAGGTGCCTGATGAATGAGCCGGAAGGTTACGGGTTCACGTTTTGCCCTTTTCCGCGAAAGGCATTTTTAAAAGGTACCCTTTTTGCCCTGTTTCCCATAGGTGCGTATGTGGTCTGGTCTTTCAGCCCGCTGGGCGTCAATTTCAGCATAGTGGAACGGTTTTTCTTCGGACGGGGTACCTTCCAGTTTATGCGGACCTTTTACCAGTTTTCGCTGGCCATTGGCAATATTTTCGGCGGTGAGAATTTTTTATCGGGAGGCAGCCCTTATAAAACAGGCATTTATTTCATGATAGAAATTTCCGCCGTCATAGCCGGGCTCGTTTCCTGTCTTTCCATAAGGAAGAAATGGCCCGACCTGGCTGCTTTCGGACTTTTCGCCTGGGCCATCGCAGTTTTTTCCGGAGGTTTTCAGAGCATGGTACGCTACATGCTCGTTATTCCCTGTATTTACCTTTTCGTGGCGGGAAAAAAGGACAAGTCCCTGTTTGCCATGGTCTGGACTATGGTCAGTGTGCTGTTATTCGGTCTGCTTGCCACGCTTTATACGTTTGATTTCTGGGTGGCGTGAACGGCATAACCTGCGTTACAGCAAGTCTATTGTGAATTCGATGCGGGATTCATCGTCCTCACCGATCGATTCCACCGTTATTTTCTCAATCACGGTGGTAAACCGTTCATCGAAACCGGAGAGTTCTTTCATGGTCTTGTACAGTATGTACCCGTCATTAAAATAACCCACTGTTATGTGCGGTAAATATTCCAGTTTTTTGTTTAAAAATTGAGTGAAAACGCGTGCATACAATGCATCATGCATTCCAAAGATTCTTTCAGCCCCATCTTCAACAGGGAGTATGATAAAATTGTCCTTGGTATAGGCTATTCGGCCGGTTGATATATTTAACCTGGTTTTATCGGGTAAGGCATCCTGAATCTGTTTTTTTAATCCGTTATTCGGTGTATCACTGTCAAACGGAAAAACTACGGTGATATGAGGATCGATTTTTCCGTAGAGGGGATCATACTTCTCCCTGATTTCCTGTATCATCTCCATTTGATCAAATCGTGGAAATAAAAGAATCGACCGCAACATTTCTATAAATACCCGCCCTTCATCGTTTCATTCATAGTGTAATGGTGATGGTAACCGTCCTGGGAAAAAAGTTCAAGACAGCTTTTTTATCCAGGATGTCATATCGTTGATCACTTCTTCCGCCACGTTTCCGGTCTGATTGTACTCCGCGGGAACCGACTTTCCTGTCCCCTTGATAAAAAGATGGTTGAGACCCGGGTACTCCTTGAATTCGGCATTCGGGCTGCCTTCAAAGGCCTTTTTCCAGGCAATAAAATCCTTCTCCGTAACCTGGTAATCCCTTTCGCCGCGGATAATGAAAACGGGCCGGCTCATTTTCGCGGCAAGTTGCGAAATGTCATATTTTTTCATGTCAATCCAATAGGCGGCATTCACCCCCAGGGGGAGTTCCTCTTTAGGTGTATCCGGGGAAAGATTTGGATCTTTTACCTTATCCACCTGTTTTTTAATGATAGCTAAATTCGCCTTTTCTTCATCCGTCAATTCACCGTCACTTTTAAATATATATTCCGATTGTTCCAGGATAAGGTCTTCCATCGGCCTCGGTGTTCCCGCCATACAGATATAGCCTGTGACTTTATCCGTCAACTCAGCAATCCTCGGAATGACCGAGCCGCCCAGGCTGTGCCCGGCGATAAAAAGTGCGTCCTTGCGAATGTTTTCCATGTTCGAGAGTAAATTAACCGCTTCAAGAACATCGTCGATCGTTTCTTCCTTTACCGTCAAGGTTGCCGACAAGGAGGCCATTTTATTCTGGTAATATTTGGTCCTTTTCTCATAGCGGAGTACGGCAATGCCGTTTGATGCCAGGCCCCAGGCAAGATCGCGGAAAACCCTGGCGCCGCCTATCGTCTCATCCCTGTCATTGGGGCCCGATCCGTGGACCAGGATCACGGCCGGGAAAGGTCCCTTCGATGCCGGTACGGTGAGTGTGCCGGGCAATTCCCATTCGCCGCTGCCCACGGTAACCTCTTTTTCGGTGAAGGTATCCTTTTTGGCATAAGGGGGATCACGGAAGACGGCTTCCGGTTTGTCCTCGCTGATCCAGAAACCGGATATTTCCTTTTTTATATTATATACGATGCGCAGGACTATTGTTATTTTTTCAAATTCATACCTCGATACAACGGCGAGGTATCCGCCCTTGACTTCCATCTTCGTCTCCAGAAGCTTTACAAGGGAACCGCATTGGGTTTTAACCCCTTCCCACGTACCTTGCAGCTTTTCCAAAGGAAAGGCGCCCTTCATTGCATCGTCGAACGTATCAAAAGCGGTCCGGTATTCCGCCTTTTCCAGCAGCGCCACGAAATTCCCGGCCAATACCCGGAATTCCTCCCTGTCGACTTTTTCCCAGGGGTCCCCGCAGGAAAACATGCCTGTCAGGGGAAGGGCAAACAGCAGGAATTTACAAAAATTACGCATCTTGGTTCTCCTTTTCCATCAATTTTAACCATTTTATGCCGGTGGTCAAGCTCTTTTTATTTTTCGCCGTAATGGAGATAATTGTCCTTGACTTTGAAAATCCGGGCCGTTAAGCTTTAAAACGTGAGTATCCCTATGGATAAAACGGCCGCATTTTTCAAGGCGATTTTAGAAAATGATCTTCAATCGGTAAAAAATATACTGCCGGAAATAAAGGATCTGAACATACCGAATGACAGCGGATTAACCGGTTTACTGATGGCCGTTAAAACGGAAAATACGGATATTGTAAAAATCCTGCTTGAAAATGGCGCTGATCCGGATAAAGCGGACGGTTCCGGTATTACCCCCCTCATTAAGGCTTCCGAACTGGGAAACACGGAAATCATTCAGATGCTGCTCGATGGCGGCGCCGGCAAGGAACTGATCGAGCATGAGCTGGGCGCCACGGCCGTGTTCGCGGCAGTGATCATGGGAAAATTGAAAGCAGTGGAAATGCTATGTGCACGAGGGGTATCCGTTAATTCAATCGATAAAAACGGGTTTTCACCCCTATTCTATGCCGTGGCCAAAAAAAACGTTCCCATTGCGGAATTTCTGATTGGGAAGGGTGCCGACCCGCTAATTAAAAATAATTTCGGTGAAAACATGCTTATGAAGGCCGCTGACTCAGGCAGCCTGGAGATGGTCAGGCTTCTTGTTGAAAGAGGCATCCCCCTCGATGATCAATCCGCCAATGACGGGTTCACCGCCCTGATGCTCGCCGCGGACAAGGGGCATGCCGGCGTGGTGAAATTTCTGCTGGAAAAAGGCGCAGACAAAAACATTGCCGGGTTTGCGCTTCGCAAGGCCGCCGATTATGCGCGTCTTAAGGGGTATACTGAAGTGGAAAACCTTTTAAAGGATCCCCGGCGTGAAGTCCCGGCGGAAAAAATTACCCGTAAACAACCTATTAATGAGAAGGCCACCAAGGCGATGCTTGCCGCCATCTGGGATGATGATATTAATGCGGTGACTGCGGCATTGAAAGACGGAGCCGATATAAAACCGCCGGGGGACGATATCCCCGTTATTATCGCCACCATGATGGGGAGTGCGGATATGGTACGTTTTCTGATCAACCAGGGCGCGGAGGTGGACAGGGCTGACAGCGTGGGAATCACCGCACTGGTCAAGGCCGCCGGCGGATGTCACGTGGATATAGCCGGGGTCCTGTTGGAAAACGGCGCCAGTGTTACCCCTGATGTTGTCATGGCCGCTTCTATACACCGGCATCCCGGGATTATTGAGTTATTGAATAGATACAAAACAGACACGAGTTCACCGGATATAAGACCGGGCAAAGAGGAAAGCGCGGTCGTAAAAATGGCCAGTGAAGGCAACCTTGAAGGAATTAAAAAGTTCCTGTCCGGCGGCGGGAACGTGAACGCGCAGGACAACGAGGGCGGGACGGCCCTCCTGTGGGCCTCGCGAAAAGGGCATGGAGAAATCTGCAGGTTCCTTCTGGAATCCGGAGCAGATCCCGACATAAGAACGGATTATTTATGGACGGCATTAATGGAAGCGGCATTATCCAACCATGCCGGAATAGTAAAGCTTTTAATCGATAAGGGTGCAGATGTCAATGCGGCGACAAAACAGGGAGCCACGGCATTGATGATGGCAAGTTCGGAAGGTTATGCGGATATCGTTGAACTTTTATTGGGGAACAAGGCCCGGAAGGATATGAAAGTGGTATCGGGAGACAGCGCCGGATTGACGGCAAAAGATTTTGCTGAAAAAAAAGGCCACAACGGCATCGTGTCGCTTCTTGAGGAATAAAGAGTCTCTCGCAAAGCCCGCAAAGGGCGCAAAGACTTTTCCATGTCATCAATAATATTCTTTAGTTTAATCTTTAATGCAAATTATCATATAAATAATAATATAACAATTATATTCATTTATATAACCCACATTCCGCACCTAATTTCGTGGAAAATATATTTTTTCGACCTGTTTACCGAACGCCTTGATTATTGTTTTGTGTTCATCCTTG
>JAFGKU010000201.1 GCA_016928415.1 Spirochaetales bacterium | reverse complement strand
GAATAAGTATAGCCAATGAAATCAAGGCAAAAGGAATCTTTGGAAGGGTCGTGGCCTTTTTTGACGATGATCCTGAAAAAATCGGTAAAAAAGTAAACGGCATTCCCATTTTAGGGCCTTTATCGGATATTATTGAATTGATCAATCCCGGGGCAGACGACGAAGCCCTGATAGCCATTCCCAGTGCTTCCCAGGAATTAATAAAGGATATCCATATTACTCTCAGGGAAGCCCATTTTTCAAGAATCAAGATCCTCCCCCAGATTTCACAGATCATAGAAGGGGACGCTCACCTGATCCAGGCCAGGGAGCTGAATCCGGAAGACCTTCTGGCCAGGGACCCGGTAAGGGTAAGCCTGATTGAAAGCTTAAGGTACGTAAAGGAAAAACGGGTCCTTATTTCCGGGGCGGGGGGCTCGATAGGCAGTGAATTATCCCGTCAGCTCATTCACGGCGGGGCAGAGAGGCTCTACCTGTTCGGCCACGGCGAGAACAGCATATACGAACTTCTGAAAGAGCTTAAATTACTGCAGGAAGAAGGCGTGGGAGAAAAGGCCACCATAGTGCCTATCATAGGGGAACTGCAGGACAAGGAATACATGCGTTTTCTTATAAAACGGCTGAAAGCGGATATTATTTTTCACACGGCGGCGCATAAACACGTGTCCCTCCTTGAAGGAAACCCGGTTGAGGCTGTCAAAAACAACGTATTTGGAACAAAAAATCTTATAGACGCCGCAAAAGAGGCAGGGTCCTCGAAATTCATTCTTATTTCAACGGACAAGGCGGTGGAACCGCAAAGCGTATACGGCGCTTCGAAACTCCTGGCCGAAGAGATCATATTGAATGAAAGAAAAAACGGGCTTAAATACCTGATTGTCCGCTTCGGCAACGTGCTTGGTTCGCGCGGAAGCATCCTGCCCATATTCACCCGCCAGATTTTAAAAGGCGGCCCGGTTACCGTTACACATCCCCAGGCCAGGCGCTTTTTCATGACCATCCCGGAAGCGGCTTCACTGGTTCTCAAAACGGCCGGCCTGGGTCTTGAAGGCGAGATGTTTGTTCTGGATATGGGTAAACCGATCAATATCAAGGAACTGGCGGAACAATTAATCAGGTTCTACGGGTTTACGCCCGATTCGGAAATTAAAATAAAATACACACAGCTGTTTCCAGGCGAAAAGCTTGAAGAAAGACTTTTTGGGGATAACGAAATCCTTGAGAAAACGGAATTCCCCAAGATATTCAGATTACGGCGGAAGAGCATACTGGAAACAGATATAAATACGATACTGGAAAAGCTTCGCCCCATCGTCTTTTTCAATCCTTCTTTTCCCGAATTGTTCAGGAACCGGAAAGAATTGAAAAAAATACTCAAAGAAGCAATTCCCGGATTTGGCATGGTGGATAATGAACCGGAATATTAAAACCTATATCCCCTTCTCCAGGCCGCACCTGGGCAGGGAAGAGGAAGAAGCAGTCACCGAAGTACTCAAAAGCGGGTGGTTGACTACGGGACAGGCCGCCAAACGGTTCGAAGCTGATTTTGCAGGCTGTACGGGCGCAAGATACGCCCTTTCTGTCAATTCGGCAACGGCCGGGCTTCACCTGAGCCTGGAAGCCATCGGGGTGCCCCCGGGGTCGTATGTCCTTACAACCCCCTATACATTCACGGCCACGAGTGAAGTAATCCGCTACATGGGTGCGGACCCACTGTTCGTGGACATAGAAGAGGATACGTACAATATCAATCCCAACAACATAGAGGCCAGGATACGGGAGAACGGGCGCAAAATGGCGGCCATCCTGCCGGTGCATATTGCGGGACTCCCCTGCAACATGAAAAGCATCATGGAAATATCGCGCCTGCACGGGATACCGGTCGTGGAGGATGCGGCCCACGCATTCCCTGTCCGTTTACTGGGACGTTATGCGGGAACATTCGGAGCCACCGGCGTCTTTTCGTTCTATGCCAACAAGACCATCACCACCGGTGAAGGCGGGATGGTGGTTACCGATAATGAAGAGATAGCCGCCCGGATCAAAGTGATGCGCCTGCACGGCATTGACAGGGAAAGCTGGGACAGGTATACCACCGAAAATCCGGCCTGGGCCTACGATGTTGTTGCCCCCGGGTACAAGTACAATATGCCGGACATTACCGCCGCCATCGGCGTCAGGCAGCTGGAAAAGGCTTTCCCCATGCGCGACAGGAGAAGGGATATCGCGCTGAAATACCTGAACGCTTTTTCCGGATGCAATTACCTGAAATTACCGGTCTACGACGATGAACACGCCTGGCATCTCTTCATGATACGCCTTGACGGAGAACGCCTGTCCATAAGCCGGGATGAATTTATCAGGAAATTGAACAACCTCGGCGTCGGGACATCAGTGCATTATATTCCCCTCCATCTCATGACGTACTACAGGACCCGGTACGATTTAAAACCGGAACAATTTCCCGTTTCCCTCAATAACTATCTCAACAGCCTCAGCCTGCCCATTTATCCCGACTTGACGGATGAGGAAGTGGACAAGATCATACAGAGCGTCAAATCAATCGGCATACTGCACTACAAACGCGCTTTAATGTAGGACAGCCATGAGTGTTCGCCATAACTATTCAATGATGCTTAAAGGGGAATCGATTTTCACCTCGGACATATTCCCTGAAAATGTCCTGATCATCAGAACGGTAAGGAGCAAAATCGCTTCCGGGGAAATCCTCTCCATAAAAATACCCGAAATACCCGAAGACTGTTTTATTATTTCCCACAGGGACATCCCCGGTAAAAACCAGATAACATTTTTCGGTAAATCACTGCCCGTACTTGCCGTTAAAAAAATAAGCTATATCGGAGAACCCATTCTTCTTATCTGCGGGAACAAACCGTCGGTACTGAAGGAAATAGAGAACCGGATAAATATCGAATACAGGGAGTTCCCCCCCGTATTCACAATCCAGGAGGCAATCGATACAGGCCGGATTATCGACAGCCTGACACTTTCCCGGGGCGATACGGAGGGAGCCTTCCTGAACCCTCATAAAATCATTGACGGCGACTATTCAACAGGAACCGAAGAATACCTTGACTTTGAAACTCACGCCGCCGTCGTCATCCCCGACAAGGAAACGTTCACCTGCTACAGCTCTTCCCTCTTTCCCTATAACGTACGCGACAATGTAGCCGAGGTGCTGAACCAGCCGCGCAAAAATATCAGGGTAATCGTTACGGATATGAGCTCCCCGTTCGGCGGCAAGCTGGTAGCGCCGGCACTCCTTACCAGCCATGCAGCCATAGCCGCTTACCTTTTAAAAAGGCCGGTCAAGGCTACCTACACACATTCCGAGGATATACATTTTTCCCCAAAAAGAAATCCTTCGCTGTTTAAATTCAGAACGGTGGTCTCGGAACAGGGCGCCATCATGGGACTCAAAGCCCATATCTACATGGATGCCGGGGCCTTTAATACGATTTCAAGCCTCACGTTGAAACGGGTGCTGTATTCACTTATAGGAAATTATCACATACCCAATTACGAACTGCACGGCTATGTAGTATCAACCAACAATGTACCGTCCGGATATTACAGCGGGCTGGGTGAAGTAGAGGGTTTTTTTTCCTCCGAGATGTTCCTGAGCAAGGTGTCCATGGCGATGAATTTCGATCCGTATACCTGGAAAAAGGCGAATCTTCTCATCCAGAAGGCCGACCTGTCCGCCAGGGAAGCGCAGTTTCTCAAACCCTCTACAATTGTCCTGGACAGGGTTATACAGGCATCGGATTTCCTGAGGAAATTCCACGCCTTTGAAGCCGTTTCCAAAAGCGGTGAAGGATTGACGAACCTGCACACACCGCTGAAAGGCATAGGCCTGGCATTGTGCTGTCACGGCAATGGCCTGCTGGAACCGGAAAATGAAGACGGTTATACGCTGCAGGTAAAAATGGACAAGGACAACAGGTTGCGAATTTTCACCTCCATCGTGGATATGGGATGCAGCACATCATGCTATTTTTCCGAAATCGCATCGAAAATTCTGGACATTCCCGCTTCCAATGTAATCATAAAGCAGGTGGATACAACCAGTGTTCCTGATACCGGGCCGACAATGTGTTCCCGCTCGATAATGGTGGCCGGCAGGCTTCTGGAGCAAAGCTGCCAGAAAATAAAATCACGTCTTAAAACCGGTAAACGCCCCATGGAAGTTACCAGGAAATTCAGGGTTCCCAAACCAAAAAATCCTTTACAGCCTTCGAATTCCGTGACGCCTTACATGGGACTTTCATGGGAAGCAACCTGTGTGGAAATAGAACTGGATCCCGTTACTTTCCAGATAATCTGCCGCGGGATCTGGATTATCATCGATTCCGGTTTCATCGTACTGCCGAAAATAGCCAAAATACACGTGGAACGTTCCGCCCTGGAGGGCTTGAGATTCGCCTCCATCAAGAACATGGATTTTAACAATGGAAAACCGGAATATCTTCTGGCACATGAAAATTTGATACCCGGGTCTAAGGACTTACCGCCCATTCATGTTGCCTTCATTCAGGATCCCTATAAGGAACCCGGACAGGCGCGAGGCCTGGGCGATCAGCCGGTAACGGGTGTGGCTCCGGCTTTTCTTTCCGCCGTCTCACAGGCAACAAGAATCAACTTTTCCCAAATACCCATTTATCCCGAAGTTATTCAGGATTTTCTGGAGAAAAAATGAAAATTACTTTTTCGTTGAACGGTAAAAAAATGACCATAGAAACCGAACCATTAAAACCCCTGGTGACCATACTGAGAAACGATCTAGGCCTGACGGGTACCAAGTTCGGCTGCGGCAAGGGAGAATGCGGTTCCTGCCTGGTATTCATGAATCAGGAGATCGTAAATTCCTGCCTCGTTCCCGCATTCAAACTTGAAGGAACCGAAATCAAAACCATTGAAAAATTTTCGCAGTCAAAGGAATACACGCTTCTGGAAGAAGCCATAACAACGAATCATGCCATCCAATGCGGATTTTGTGCTCCCGGCGTGGTAATGGCAGCCGGGGACCTGCTTTCACACAGCCAGAATCCGGGCATTGAAAGCATCAAGGACACCCTTTCAGGCAATAAATGCCGTTGTTCCGGGTACAGGGAAATTAT
>JAFGKU010000200.1 GCA_016928415.1 Spirochaetales bacterium | reverse complement strand
TTGTATTATTTCTGGGGTAAATTGATTTTTATCCAATCCCTAAGTCATTGTTCTATTTGGATTTAGGGGACAGCGGGAATTACTCGATTGCAATAACAAAGCCGGACATTAGTCTGTTATAGCTTACAATTTACCGGAAGCTTCCAACAAAATGATGAATTTTTACCTTATACAATTCTTCCATGTATTTAAATTGAACACCGCTTTCGTGTTCACCAGTCGTCAATTCCCTGTTCCACATGATCTTACCGGTTGTTTTAATAAAACGGCGTTCATTGTTGGTTAAGTGGAATAAAAGCGTCGTTTCTTCACTTTTTTCCATCGGCTTGTCGGTAACAAGGCAGAGCCCGTCTTCACTTATATTCATGCTGTAGGCTGAACGGCCGTTATCATAAAGAACATCTGTTTTAAGGTAAACTCTTTTATATTTACGCTTGTTTTCCATAGCCATTCATTATACAACGAATTTCCCAAATATTCAATTAAAAAGTTTAGGCGGGCTTTTTATAAGAAACCCGATTTATACAGCTTATATGCAATTTTTCAAAGAGTATGCTGTAGTCATTGCCTCAAAAGGGCGGTATAATCACTGTCATGGGCTCGATTCAACCATTCACCAGGGCAAAACTGATTTTGGGGGTGCTAACCGCCAACACGCATGTGGAGGATACGGTAATATCAGGTTTAACATCGCTTTTCGGTCCGGTTGATTATCAAAGTGAAGCCATTGATTTCACCTTTTCCCATTACTACGATGATGAAATGGGTGCACCCATCCATCGCTTTTTTCTCACATTCGAAGAATTACAGGAAGCGGATGCACTTGCCCCTGTCAAACTGAAAACAAACGCCCTGGAAGAAAAATTCAGTATAAAAGGTAAAAGACGGTTAAACCTGGACCCCGGTTTTATTTTCCTGAGCAAGCTTATTCTGGCAACCACCAAGGACGGTTCGCAGAGAATTCCCCTCGGCTCAGGCATTTACGGGGAAATAACACTGGTCTTTGAACATAAAAGCTTCAGGCCTCTTGAATTGACTTATCCGGATTTCAGGTCTGATACCTATATCCATATCCTGAACGAGGTCAGAAACAGGTACAAGGAACAACTGGCAAATATTGACGCTTTGCCTTAACATAGACAAGGGCACAGTCCGCCTCTGATATTTATCACTTCTGTTGAATGTTACCGCGCATTTTAGCTTCGTAATCAAGTATCATGCTGCGTACCTTCGGGTCGTCAGTATCCTTGAAATAGCTAAACAGAATGAAGGAATTTTCAAACATCATATTTCCCTCTTCCGTTTCACTGATTTCGAGCATGCCAAGCCGGTTGCCCTCTTCACCGGGAGAATAAATATACGTATCACCAATCTTTTCGGACCGGATCAGGTTTTGTTCAAAGGCAAGTATGACGATATCAATTCCGGGCACATCCTGGACCAGCTTTGCCACGGTATCATGGAAGCCGAAATACAGCAGGATGACCAGGTCCGCCTTCCTGTTGTCCAGGTTTTCAACGCACGATCGGGCTGCTTCATCCACCGGTGTAATTGACAATTGATCCTTGAGGCCTGCGGGAATCCTTTTCAGATGAACAAGCGGGGGATAATCAAACACGCCCGGGTCAAAAAGCGAGAATATGCCTATATCATATTTCCCCTTATGCACCATCAAGGGCTGATCCGAAAAAGGACGGTTGTCCTGCGCCCTCAATGCGATGTTATTCGAAATGTACGGGATGATTTCACGGTATTTCGCCAGGTTTCCCGTACCGTTCACCAGTTCATTGAATCCTACCCCGACAGCCGCATAATTCAGGTCCCTGTATACATCGAGTATATAGGAAGCCAGAAGATCATCCCTGGTTTCGAATAAAATATCGCCGCCGTCCACAAGAAGGATTTTGCTTTTATCCCCTATCTGGTTCAGGAACCAGGCACGCTTTACCAGTCCGGCGCGGGGCCGCGATTTACAGGTACAGCCGTCCAGGTTTCCCCAGAGAGAAGCCGAGTAATACAGCATAATCCGGCTGGCTTCTCCGCAGCCGGATAACATGGCTAAGATGAATATTAAAGTTATAAAATACTTCATTTTCCGCATATCCCCAACTCACTGTTATATTTACAGATTCCCGCCAGCACCGGATCCTTGTTCACACCAAGAACGATATACCTGTTGTTGATGAGCCAGGTCGGTGAAGGATAATTCTTCATCTCAAAGGGCTGGCTCTCCACATCGGCACGCAGCAACGCCGCGCCTTCTCCCACAGCATACGCTTCTACTATCGTCTGGGTGTCTATGCCGATCTCCCGGGCGCATTTCTGCCAGTATTGCGTGGCAACGGCGGCCTTGCTCCTGCAGACAAGGAAATCCAGGTATTTATCCGGAAAATATTTTTTTACCAGAAGACGGACCTCGTCCTCTTCCACCTCCCCGGGGCCGTAAAGACTTTTAATATTACCATTGGGATGCACTTCGGCAAAATACCGTACATCCCATTTAAGTGAATTACCGGCAGACTTTACGATTTCATTAAGGACATTGACCCCTTTTCTTCCAAACGGGTCATCACTCATGATGAAAAGCTGGACACTGGCAGGCT
>JAFGKU010000199.1 GCA_016928415.1 Spirochaetales bacterium | reverse complement strand
TATGGGGTACTTCGTGAAATCAGCTCATTGGCGATTTCTTAGAGATTCGGAAAGCTGCAAATTCGAAATTTTCACTTGTCCCAACCGGCTACCGGGTACGCCTCTGTGGGGCTTAAATTATCCGGATAGAGTTCAATGTGTGGACCTCCCGGTCTTGATCCTGTTGACTGGCAGACTACTGAATACAGGTGCCCGGAGCAGTATACCGGTTATTTAAATTATAATTATAAAAGAAAATTTTCTTGAAACATACTGAAGATGAAATTATACTTTATAATTATGAGTAAAAGAATTTATATAATTACCGTTTGCATTATTATTTTCTTCACAGCTGTTTCTCTTTATGGAGAAAAAACCTTTACAATTAAAAAACCAGTATCACCGGAATGGCAAACCGGTAAGAAATACGACCTTACCCTTATTAATGATATCAGCTTTGTACTCGACGGTTCAAAAATAACCGAGGAAACAAGGCTTGAACTGGAAATAAGTATATTAAAGCAAACTGCTGAAAAAACATTTGAAACAGAATTTTTGCTAAAATCTGTGGAATATAAATATAAAGTCGGCAGCAGGAAAATTATTGACTATGATTCAGGTTCATCATATTCAGGTATCCAGAAAGTTCCGGCAGAAAGGATCGATCTTTATTTCACCTACTGCATGCTTGACCTTGTATTCAAAGCAACACTGAAAAACAACCAGATTACCGAGATAACTTACGACGAGTCTTATCAGAAAAAGATTATGGAATTATTAAATACTAAAGCTGAAGATACAGAGGACAAAATGATATTAGAACGAAGGCAGTTTGCACAGGGTGTTTTTAATACTGCCATAAACGGACTTAACCAGGAAGGGGATACAGAAGTTGACCTGCTGGAAAAACAAACCTGGGGAAAAGAGATAAATAAACATATCTTTGGTACCTCGGTTCCCATGAAAGTAAAATATACTTACGTAGAAACATTTGCCGGTATAAAAACCGATAAAATAAAACTGGAAATAACCGGCAAAAAGAAATCGACAAACGTTCAGGTCAGCAATCTTCCATGCACTTTAAATCAGTTTACAGGTACTGGGACTATGAGCTATTATTATAAAAATAATATTTTCTCGCATATCCGGCTGGAACTGTCCTGCCCGGGTATTTTGAAGGATGACAAGGGTAAAACATATAATGTTGATTTTGAAATATTATTTGTTACTAACCTGGATATGAAGTAACGGGGTGTTTTTAGCCGCCAATCGTAAAAAGAAGAATATTAATTAACCGCTGATTACGCTGAAAAACACCGCTACTGCTATTCTGTGTACTACTCCGGAGGAATAGAGAAGAATTATTTTAATACCTTGAACAGATAGCTGGTGGTGGAACCTTTTGTGAGAGGAATTTTTTCAAAGAGTATCCTTTTATATACAGGTACCCAAAAGTATAATATAAAACAACACTTAAGTATCATTGAAAAAGCACAAAACTCTGTATACATAATTTGGATATAGTTATTATATGTATTGTTTGATTAATACTTTGCTATCATGAATCTTATGCATAATTATTTTTCATCTATACCTGAGTAATAACTTCAATAGTTTTAAATTTTACTAAAAGGTTAAGTCTGGTAAGGGGTATAAAATGAAAAAAATAAAATTTATTTTATTAACGGGAATATTTTTGGCATTTCAGGCATTAACTGCATTTGCTTTAGATGATCCCGGCGCAGATACAGGAAGCAGTGATTATAGTAACAGTGAATTGGAAGACACGACAGCACCTCTCGTGACAGATGTGGGAGATGTATATCTGCAGGACCCTGGCGCAGGGAATGCATGCTATTATCAACAATCCATGGGAAAGCAGGGCATGGGATCTTCGGGAGTCGGTCTGGATGGAGCAGCTACCTATAGTTACCCGATGGGAGATGTGAACCTGATTTACTCAAGCACGAGCGGATGGCATATAGCAGGAGGGAGTATTATTACAAGGAGTACAAAAAAAGGTGTCCCCGATTACAGTGTTTATGACACCTTTGAACTGGGCGGAGAAGAATTAATCTATGTAAGAAAGTATGGGTTTGAAGCAGGCGGTGAAATATGGGAATACCGGACCAAAAGGGATAATGGCTGCAGGGTGTTCTATCATTGCCATCGGCCGTGGGAAAAATTATACTGGACAGTTCAAAGACCGGATGGAAGCACGGCCTGGTATGGCCAGAGATCAGATGGGACTGATCCTGCCTATTCGAGAATGCTGGCCACAGGCGGACCTAATAACGGCAAGGTGAAAGCCTGGGGCATGGCAGAAGAACAGAACCGGGGCGTGTATAGTGTAAAATATTTTGATTATTCTCCTTATTTTTTTGATGGGAAATATTATTTAAGTGACATTTATACTCACAAGAAAGATTCAGAAGGTTATACCAAGACCAGTATAGTTTATTTTTATTTTCAAAAATATGGGAAAACAAGTTATAGAAGAGGTTGCCTTGAACGAACTAAATATTACCCTTTAATGGTGATCAATTCTATAAAGAATAAAAATGATGCATCATGGAAAAGGTTGAACGGGTATAAAATATTCCATGATGAAGATTATGATATGGAATGGCGGGTAAAGAAGATTATCCCCTTTGGTACGGACATTAATTTAGAACTCAATCCCGTTACTTTTGATTACTATGACTCTAAATGTGAATTTTCCGCTTCGGATGATCCTGCACAATGGACCATTGTGCTTGGAAGCTTTGCGGGATTTTTACAGGTGAAGAATGTACATTAACCTGAGTTTCATATAGGATCCCTTACTTGCTTCGCCGGTAACTGGTTTGTCTCTGTGGATGCCATTGGATAGATGACCAGTGTCGCTAATCAAAAGATGGACTACCGGGCTGAACCGGGTTGGCAACCGACACGGTGCAGGAACCCCCCAAACCCAGGTCCTGTACGAGATCTATTTCGATTGATATCCCATCCGGGAAAAAGGCCTTGCAGTCATCGGGCACGACCCTTCTGATGGTGATGATATAGTGGGGCGTCTGTTCCTGAAAACCGGATTCCTTAACAACATCTATTTTAAAGGAGTTCTTTTTGGTGCAACCTCCCGTCGCCGCCAGGAAAATCAGCTTGCCGCCCCTGATCTCGAGGCCCTTCAGGACAACCATTCCCAATTCCTGCTGGTTGAACGAATATACAGGCTGCCGAGAGTCACCGGCGGTCTTCTCCTTCTCAGCATCCGGCTGTGCAATGAGAGTTACGGAAAGGATAAAAATACAAAGGCAGAACAGGATATACAAGACACGCTTCATCTTCTTACTCCCCCTTTTTCGTAAGCATAATTCTTTAATGGACGATTTTCAAGGAAGAATGCCGATTACCGGGAAAGCCTCTGTGGGACTAGAGAAGAATTATTTCAATACTTTGAACAGATAATTAAAAGTGAAAACCTTGGGGGAAGCCGCTGCGGGTTCATTCGCAGGTTGAAGAAAAGAACCAAGAAAGGAGGCATTGTTAAGTGGCAATATAGTGGCGGGAAATTCCAATGTATCCAGTGTATCGAAAATCCGGATCATCAGCATGGATGCCAATGGCGACTGCGACGACCTGGACCAGTCTCAAACCGTCAGCAGGTCATCCGAAACCGTCAATACGGTAGATGCCACTTTTTCGGCAACGGATACGTCTGCCCAGGCCTCCGCAACTACCGTTTTACCGGGGGATATTACCGTCTCGGAAGACAACCTGTAAGGGCGGTTAATCCGAATTCTTCAATTCGGACTCAATACTCGAACGCTCCCATGTCATTGCCTGTACCGGACGGTCTTAAGGATTTCGTCTGATCTGTGCCGACCGTGTTGCCATTGATGTCCGTGTCGGACGCCGAATCTATGGCCGGGCTGAGCGCGGAAATGGCGCAGGTTTCCGTTATTCCCCCGTTCCAGCCGAGGGCTTGAAGGAACGGATCGACGCCGTAGAGGTCATGGTCCACGGTTCCCGTGATCGTGGCGCCCGAAGTGTCACCGATAAGGTTGTAGTCCTTGGAAACGGCCGGACCGAAGATATCGGGTCCCGTGGGTGCGGTATTCATGGCCACGATGCAGTTTTTCAGGTTCAGGATCGTGCCGGTGGTGATGTAGATGGCTCCCCCGCTGCCGGTTGCCGTGTTGTTCGTAAACGTGCAATTGACGATGTTGAGAACCGGTGTAACCGTGCCTGGATCGAACTGGCCGATGGCGCCTCCCACCCTGTTCGTGCCTGTCGCGGAGTTATCGGCGAATGTCGAATTGATGATGGTCATTACATCATAATTGATGAGCGCGGCGCCGGAATTCCCTGTCGTGTAATTGTTCTTGAATGTGCACCGGTCGATCCACATCGGGCCGCGATTGTCAATGGCGCCGGCGTTGTATGCCCCGTTGTTTTCCAGGGAACAGGCCGTAAGATATACAGTGCCGTTGTTGACGATAGCCGCTCCCCTGCCTGTGCCCGATTGGTACCCGTTCCGTATCCGGATCCCGTTCCATTCGGCAGTGACGCCGGTATTGACGGTGAAAATGGAGAAACTGGCCCCATTGCTTTCTACGGTGACAAGGGACGCCTCTCCACCGTAGAACTTGAGGTTCTTGTCGATGGTCAATCCGCTTAAGAGTGTCACTACGGACACACCGGAGAACCCGATCGTTCCATCAGTGGCGGCGTCCAAAATGGCCTGGCGGAGCGAGCCGGCGCCAGAGTCGTTTCCGTTCGTGACCCAGATGCCGGGAATCACGACCGTGATCGTCAAGTAGCCGCTTTCGGACCAGTTGCCCACATCGTCGCCTGCCTGTACGTAGAGGGTATAGTTCCCCGGCGAAAGCGCCGAGGCAGCATAAGCCTGCTTGGCACCAGAATCCGTCCAGGTCGAATCGTCCCAGCTCCACCTGTAGTGTGTAGCCCCGGCTGGGGCATTCCAGACCCAGATGGGTCCGGTGTCGCACGTCGGATTCTTCCCGGGAGTGAAAACCATGGGTGCGGCCGGGGGCGGAATCGCGATCAATGTTCCGGCGGAGCCGCTTGCGGACCAGTTGCCCGCCGCATCCCGCGCCTGGACTTCCAGGCTGTGACTCCCGACCGTCAACGGCGTGGCCGGGGTATAGGACAGCACGTCCCCGATATCTGTCCAGCCGCCTCCGTCCAGATTAATCCTGTACGTGACCGCCGAGCTGACCTGGGGCCATACCCATGTGGGAGTGGTGTCGTCGGTTGGATTGGGGACCGAAGGAACGGGTGCGGAGGGCGGATCGAGATCCACCACGACGCCCCAATTACCACAGAGGGACCAATTACCGGCCAGGTCCCGTTCCTGAACGTAGAGAACATGATTACCGGAAGGCAATCCGGTTGACGGCATAAAACTCATCGCGGTCGTTTCCGGCGTTCCTGCCGGAAACAGGTAAATGTCAAGGCTGATTCTGAAGGTGCCGTTACCACCTCCCGATACCCATGTCCAGGTTGGTTTCGGATTATTTGTCAGGGACGGTCCGCTCACGATGGGCGCGCCTGATGCCGTGGAATCCAGTTCGATCGCATCGCTGCCGGATACCACGTGCTCCCCCTCATCCCTGTATTCGGCGTATACGGTCTTGACCGAATCGCCGGGCGTCAGGGTCCAGTTTTCGTAGACCGGCGCGTATGGCACCCAATCATGCCAATCCTCCCCCTCGTTCTGAAATCTCATGTAAAACCCATCCTCCACCCGGGAATAGAGCACCACGGTCTGTGTCTGGGTGTAGGCAGAGTCAAAATCGATGTTAAATTCGAAAATGACGGGCGGAGAGACTTTTCCCTCGACCACGCCTTTCAGGAATCCATTGTCGCAGGATGTGCCAAATAAGGCTATGACTGCGATTATGATCCATAAATGTCTGTGCGAACCGGGATTTGGGTTGGGCATCATGTATATACATTATAGCATATAATGACAGAAGAAGTAACTATTTTTTAGTATAAACTTGTTGAGTCAGGATGAAGAATATTAATTAACCGCTGATTCCGCGAAAGAACGCTGATTAACCGGGTAACCCTCTGTGGGTCTTGGGAAGTATTAATTTATTGCTCTGAACAGGTTGCTGGAAGAAAAACCTTATAGGGGAGGAATTCTTTTTTTATTTGGGGAAAGCCGATGCCAGGTCCTTAGAAGGTTCAGGTGAACCTCCCCAATTTTCGATCACATTATATACTATTATTATTAAACAATCAAATTTCATGCCATACAAAAAATGTCTGCCAATTCCTTATCAAGCTATAAGTGAATGATTCTTTCAAGTTTAAAGACTCTTTTATGATGCAACACAAGTTGCACCGACTGCAATTTTTGTTGCATCCATTTCACTGTCTGTTATATTCCTGACCTCATCCCTACATGTCAAGATCATCGGTGCGGAGGTAAATAAATTTCGTACTAAGCTCTACAATGGTTAATCGCTTGTCATTATGCGTCAAATCGACATAGTAAATTTCTCTTTTCGAGTCAGTCCCTTCAAATACACTTAAAACGCCATCGTTCACAACCCATTTCGCTCTTTTTTTTATTATATAATCTTTTTTATACCTTATTATATATTTGAGCATGTAGTCCTCGTAGAAAATATAATAAGAAGTTAATGAGCTGTTATCAGTAAACAAGTCGTCCCTGTCAGGATCATAATGCCTCCAGGTTCCTACAAGACGTCTGGCGAAATCTAAATCAGCTTCTGTCATGTTGTTTTTGAATTCATCCTCTTCAACAGGAGGTAATTCAACAGGGTCACTCACAACGGTAAAGGCAAAATCAATGCTTTTAAAAGTTACTCGCGAATTGTCATCTCTATAGGTAATAATGAAAGGATTTCTGGAAGGCAATGGACTGTGAGTCTGCATAATGATCTGCAGACCTTTTTCCGTCAAAACCCAGTAAAATCGATTAATCTTTCGGTTAACCGCAAAATCTTCCCAGACCATACGCCCCGAACCGTCCTCCACGAATTCAATCCAGACACTCTCATTTTTATCTGCAAGCAATCTCCCATCCTGCAGTGACCGGTCAAGTTTCCAGACCCCTATTGGTGGATTACTCTCCAGAGCTTCAAGAAGAATCCCCGGTAATGTCATGCTCAATAAAACAGAGATTATTATTCTTAAGGCTCTTTTCCTCATGCAGTCTCCTTTTATAAAGATAGAGGATGAAATAATTTACATCATAGCATATCCTATCCCTCCTTGTATTCCTTCTCAAGAAATTATCTACATTAAAATAATCTAAGAAATATTTTAGTTTCTGTATTAAATATAATAAAATAGCTCAAACATCAATTTTCTCCCAAAGTCTCGGGAGGCACAAACAAGTATAAAAACATAAAATATTTTTTTCCCGCAGCGGGTTGCTTGATTTCGGCGTCTTTTCGGCGAGGTCCCCTGGGACCTTCGGCGGTTAAATCTTCTTCCTCCCCCATCAGTTTGCCCAAAATAAATTTCATAACATATTACTACCAAACAAAATATCTTTCTATTTCATTCCTGCCTGAGTCGTGGTAAAATTTTAGTAAAATAGAAAACCACGCCTTGGGGGTAAGGTATGGTTTTCTCGCTGGTTACAGGAGGTAATTATGCATTATTCAGGCTTTTTATAATTTTCTATTTTAAGTATCTGAATCTATAACAAAACAAAACCTAATTTAAAAGAAAAGGAGAGGCATAAATGAAAAAGAATATAATAATGTTAATCTTATTCGGTTTCTTAATTTTTATTTTCCTGGCAATACCGGCCTTCGCCCGGCGGCGGACCACTTCCACATCAACACCTACACCGGCCACGGCGGCAACACCAACGCCACCTGCGGCCGCAACACCGACTCCGCCGGCAACCACTACCACATGGTCCTCGGACGCCCAATTCGCCACCTGGTCCGGCGACGGCTATGAAATTTGCAATAACATATGGGGTACCGGGGCCGGATACCAGAACCTCTGGGTCAACACGTATTACAACTGGGGCATCTACTGCGACCATCCCTACGGGGACGGCAACGTCAAATCCTACCCCAGCTGCCGGAAAGCCATCAACCTGCGTATCAGTGCCATAAGTCAGCTGAAAAGCGATGCCACGTTTGTAGTTCCCGGTTCCGGGACATGGAACGTTTCCTACGACATCTGGGGCGAAGGTATGTCATACGAAATCATGATCTGGATGTACAATAACAACCAGTATCCGCTCGGCACCTACCAGACAAATGTCACGGTCGGCGGAAACAATTTTAACGTGTACAAGGGAACCTCAAAGAACGGGCTTGTTGTCAGCTTCCTACGTACCACCAACACCACATCCAGTTATGTGAACATCCTGGACGTATTAAACTGGGCCAAGAACATGGGATGGTACGGGGATATAACCATCAGACAGGTGGAATTCGGTTTTGAAGTAATCCAGTGCACCGGTGAATTCAAAACGCGCGCCTACACACTTTATTAATACCAACACATCATTAAATGTACGGAAAGGCTGCCGCAAATTTATTCACGGCAGCCTTTTTTAGAGTGTAATACAATCAGCCGCATGGATCGATGGCGGAAAAATACGCTTAACCCGGATAAACCGCCTGTTGAGTTCCTGCATGAAGTAATTATTCGGACTCGCGGTAAAATCCATTATATAAGGATATTATTTTTTTCGTTAGCCTGTCAGCTATCATAAAAATTGATAAAAATAAACGGTAAATCCTTTTATTTGTTCTTATCAAATTCCAATAAGAAAGCATTCAGGCTGTCGCTTTTTAAAAGAATTTTAGGCATTGAAATCGCTGCAGCAACCTGTTAAAATAATCGTATGAGAAGTTTTAAAAT
>JAFGKU010000198.1 GCA_016928415.1 Spirochaetales bacterium | reverse complement strand
GGCCCGCAAACGTTCCGATCGTACAGCCGAGCACTCCCGTAATGATGCCTTCGAATATAAATATGTTCCTGATCGAGAAGGGCGGGGCTCCCAGGGCCTTTAACGTGGCGATTTCCTCCATTTTTTCAAATACCGTTCTTTTCATGGAGTGAAAGATATTAAAACCCACGACGATAAAAATAAGTCCGACCAGAACCATCATCATTATTTTTTCCATAAGCAGGGCGGCAAAGAAATTCCGGTTGAACTCGCGCCATGATTTGACTGAAGCTTCCGGATTATCCAGGATGGCCGTTATCCCGGCCATAACGGCCTCATCATTGAACCTGTCTTTCAGCTTTACGCCGTAGATCAGCGGTGTATTCTTCGTTGAATCGAGCGGTACGAAGGCCCATCCCAAATCAAGGTCATAGTAACCGGTTTTAAAAATACCCGTGATTGTTTTTTCCTTCAGCGGTGTTCCCGTTATCGTAAGCAGGGGAATCGTGTCCCCTTTCCTCATATTCAGTTGATAGGCAAGCTGATTACCCACAACTATGGAATCCGGCTCCACCAGGTTTGAATCTCCGGGGATATCGAAAAGCCTGTCCTTGAAGCTTTTTTTAAAGGTTATGTCCTTTTGAAGAATTCCGGGATCTATGCCCCTGACAACGCATATACGTGAGCCTTTGATAATGGCCTGGTTTTCGGTAAACGGTACTATCGCTTCCACGCCGGGTAAGACCTTGATACGGTTCACAGTATCACCGGAAAGCAGAACTCCCTGAATCTGTATGTGATAGGAATTGACATTGAGAATCGGTTCTATGAAACTGAGCTGGAATCCGTTCATAACGCCCAGAACACAGACCAGTGTCATGACTCCCACGGTAATTCCCATGATGGACAGCGTTGCCGAGGAAATCCGGCTTGATTTCCGTTTGTTCCTGAAGTACCTCAGGGCTACCGTTGCTATAAACCGGATATAATTATTCTTCATTTTCACCGTATATTTTCTCTCTGATCAATTTTCCGTCCGAATAAAATTCTTCCCTGATTTTTTCGCCTTCCTTGTAAAACACCTTGATCCGTAATACCTCAACCTTGTAAATTTCCTCATAGTAGGAATCCTTTTCCGTATGATACGTAACCCGTTCAATCCTGCCTTTTAAATAATACTCTTCCTTGCTTAATTCGTTTTTTGCATTGTAGGAATATATCCATTCCTCCAGACCCTCGCCACTTCTTTTCTCCATCCGTATTTTTTTCCCGTTTTGCCAGGTATACTTGTACGATTCAATCGTTTTGCCTGCGATGTCCGTTTTTTCACTTATAAGATGGCTTTCGTTGTCGAAGAGCCTGACCGTGACTTTTTTATCGGTGAAATTTTCTTCCCTCTCGCTTTCCACATGTTTACTTCCCTGCCTGTACTTATAGATAATTCTGCTTACAAGGGTATCCTTCAGCCATTTTTCTCTTTTCCAAATTCGGCCGTCAGGTTCAAACTGGGATATAAGGTACTGGTCTTCTATCTGATAGGCTTCCTGGATGAGGTTACCGGAAATAATTGAATAGGAGGAAACCTGTTTCTTCCCATCCGGGTACGTACGAATCACCTGGCGCAGGCTTCCGTCTTTTGTGAAAGAGTATGTCTCCCTGTATGACTGGTTTCCTTTTTCATCCAGGACATCGATGTAGGAGAGTTGGTCACCGCTGTAAGTATAAAGAACTGTGGAAGACAGCTTGTTATCATTGAAAACAAGCTCCTCGGTAATCTTCCCCTGCGTGTTGTAGCGGTTCACATTTACGGTCCGGTCATTTTCCAGTTCTTTCTCCTCCTGTTTTATTCCGGACGCATAGTACCGTATTTCCCATTTTTTAATTTCCGTGCCGTTTGTATAGAGTTTTCTTGTTTCCAGGTCATCGCTTTTTTCTATCGTGAGATAATATTCAGATTTATTTATTTCATCCGGCCGGATCAGGCTGATTTTCATACCGACTGAATTGGATTTATAGTAGACAAGTTCGGCAAATGAACCGGTATTCGCGGAAAATAAAAGCACGGCGGCCGTAAATAGAATTTTATATAACCGTATTTTCCCTGCCGTATCAGTTCTCATCCTGCCCCACAAGGGTATCCAGGTACCCGCTTTTATTGAATGGAGTTATATCATCGATTGTCTCACCGACGGTCATGAAAGAGAAAGGCAACCCCAGTTTTTTACAGATCGGGACGACTATTCCTCCCTTGGCCGTGGAATCGTATTTGGTGAGTATAATGGAATCAATATTGATAAATTCATTGAAAATTTCAGCCTGTTGAAGCGCGTTTTGTCCAGTGGTTGCATCGATGATAAGGATTTTCTTGTAGCTTCCGCCGTTTATTTTTCCCTTGACGATTTTATCTATTTTTTCCAGTTCCTTTACCAGATTTTCCCTGTTATGCATGCGGCCGGCAGTATCGGCCAGTACAAGATCCATTCCTTTGGCCTGTGCGCTGGTAATTGAATCGAAGATAACCGCTCCCGGGTCCGAGCCCGGCGGCTGGCTGATGACCGGCAGATTCATTTTCTTGCCGAAATACTTCAATTGATCGATGGCCGCGGCACGAAAGGTATCGCCGGCACTGAGCAATATTTTGGGTAAATTCTTTTTTTGCATGTAATAATTCGCTAATTTGGCTATGGTACTCGTTTTTCCCACACCGTTAACGCCCAGGACCAAAAAAACATTCAAAGCGTCTTTTTCAGGGGTAAGGTCCTTGACCATGACGTAACCTTCCAGTAGATTCTTGAGTGCGGATGTAAATTCATCCCTGGATTTGAGTTTTTCCGATTTTATTTTTTCCTTCAGGTGGTCCGATATTTCCATGGCGAGTTTGGCGCCGATATCTCCCTCAATCAGGGCGTCTTCCAGATCATCGAAAAATTGTTCATCCCTGTTTCCAATTTTGAACAGTTCCCTGATTTTTGTGGCCAGGCTCTTTTTCTTAAACATAGTAACTCCTTAACCGAGCGGACGGTCGGCGGCGATAATGTAATTGATAATGGTGATAGCGGTAAAGACGAAAAGACCTGAAGTCAGGGCCAATGTTCCGTAAAAGGCGTAATCGAGTATCTGGGCCCTGAGACGCATGTCTGCCGCCTGGGCCGAATAACCTTTTCCTTCAGCCAGTTCGGCAACCTTCAGGTAATCCTGGCTAAGCCGGCTGCATAAAATCGGTAGAGGAAGCGATACGAGGAAAAAACCGAACGCCAGGTAAAAATCATCCCTTGCCTTGGTCTGTTTTTCTTTCTGGTCGCCTATTTTTTGATTAAGTGTAAAATTCAATACAGCCGGTGTCGTGGCATCAAGGCTGAAAATGTAATCATCGTATCCTTCCAGTTTGAGGTAGGCGCGCCGTCTTTCTTCCGAACTGTCAATCTCCAGGGGTGTTTTCCCGCTCCATACCGAATTTATGTACAGGTCGGCGCCTTCCGGGTCCGAATTAATCTTTATCTTCACTATTTCGCTTTTTATCAAAGCAATTTGCAGTTCCCGTGTTTCGAAAGGTGCCAGTTCAATATCCTGAATTTCGTTTTTACAGTCCGGGTGGACCACGGCAATTTCATGTTTCCCCGGTACGACGTATTTCAGCTCGATCCTGCCGATACTGATGAATTCTTCGTCCAGATAAATACGGCAGTCTTCGGGGTCAGGCGCCACTACAAGCCGGGACCAGTCCTGCCCCAATATGGCGGGTGCCAGTTTATCCGCGATCTCGTCAATGAAAGAGTACATTTCGTCCGGCGTTACCGTATTGGTATATTTAAATATTTCCTTTTCCAGCGCCGCTTCATACGCGAAAATCTGTATGAAGATAAAACCCTGTACTTCTTCCAGACTTCCGTAAATCAATAAATCTATTTTTTCCCTCCGGCAGAACTGGAAAGCGGAAAACTGGGGCGGCTTGATGAGTGCGCCGCCTTTTTCAGGAATTTTATATATAATGTCCAGGTTTTCGGGGAATTCGATCTTATCCTTGTCATATTTTCTTATTTCATCAATCGTTTCCATTAATTCCGTGTACTTGCTTTTCTTGTCAAAGTCCTCGACGAGTTTTTCAAGGTTTTCGCTGTTTTTCATATTAAATAAAAGCTCGTCCCTTTGTTTCTGCAATTGTTCCAGCTGGGTTTTATATTTTTCCAATTCCTGTTCCAGAACCTGTCTTCTGTAATCACGAAGGTATTCCGGTTTAATGCTGTGCGATTTTATGCTTTCTATCGATTCCTTGATTTGCAGGGGCAGACTGTACACAAGATACTTATTTTCCGTTTCCAGATTGATATCCTTGAATTCGGTAATGGCAACGACATATCGTCTGTCCTCGGGAACCTTGATGACAAGAGGGGTTGGTGTCTGGGCATGAACCAGCGGGAATGAGAATACAATCAACTGGACATATATAAATAGTTTTATTTTCATAACTTACTTCCCGTTATATTTTCCCCCCGGATTTCTGTTTTTCATACGCAAATTGGAGATACGTTTGTATAAAGGAGTCGATTCCGCCGTCCATGACAGCCTGAATATTACCGGATTCAAATTTGGTTCTATGGTCCTTGACCATGGTATAGGGCTGGAAAACATAACTCCTGATTTGGTTGCCCCAGGCGATGTTTTTTTTCTCGGCCTGCAGTTTTTCCTTTTCCTCGTCATGTTTGTCCTTGTAATATGCATAGACCCGGGAACGCAGTACCTTCATTGCCGTGGACTTATTCTTAAACTGGCTTCTTTCATTCTGGCACTGCACGACAATCCCCGTGGGGTAATGCGTTATCCTGACGGCTGAATCCGTTTTATTGACATGCTGTCCTCCGGCGCCGCCGGCCCTGTATGTGTCAATCCGCAGGTCTTCGGGTTTGATATCCACTTCAATGGTGTCATCGATTACAGGCGAGGCTGTTACGGATGCGAAGGACGTATGCCGCCGGGCATTGGAATCAAACGGGGATATACGGACTAGCCTGTGTATACCCGTCTCCACCTTCAGGTATCCATACGCGTATTCACCGGATACCTGAAGGGTTACGGATTTTATGCCGCCTTCCGCTTCCAGGATATCTATGATTTCCGTCTTGTATTCCGAACGTTCAGACCATCTTAAGTACATGCGAAGAAGCATGCTTGCCCAGTCGTTAGCCTCGGTTCCGCCCGCCCCGGAATGGATAGTTAAAAACGCGTCCCCGGAATCGTATTTGTCATTAAGATATTCCTGAATGATGAGGCTGGAATACTGTGTTTCAAGGGAGTCGAGTAATTTTTCGATTTCTTTTTCCTGGGCCTGGTCCTTCTCTTCACGGGCCAGTTCGTAAAAATCCTTGAGATCTACTATTTGTCCATGGAGCGCTTCCCATTTTTTGACCCTGATCTGCAGTACTTTTAACTGGGACATTATTTTTTCCGCATTTTCACGGTTATTCCAGAAATTCGCCTCCCCGGACTTGTTTTCCAGAGCGGCTATGTCTTTTTTATCTTTATCAAGGTCAAAGATGCCTCCATTTTTCTTCCATTTTGTCGTTCAAGTCATATATTCTGAGCTGATAATCTTCTAACATTTCATTCCTCCGGTTTTAACAGTCAAACTCCCCGGCCCTGCAAGGTTTCCCGGGGTTGATATTATAATAGGTTGATTTTCAAAAAGGGAGCCTCATATCGGGATCTTATTGTATGATTTTGATCTTCCGCCATTTTTTGTTTTCAAGTGTACTGATGACCAGGGTATCTTCCATGGGATACTGGTAAATCCGGATGACGTCGTAGGAATCCGTGCTTCTGTCAATATCCTTTTTAAGCCTGATCAAATCCGTGTCATTGGCATTCGTTGATTCAAAAACCCAGTTCTGGACTTTTTTGAATCCATACTGGACTAAAAGACCCGATATCTCCTTTCTATGATCGTCATTTGAAAAATCACATGCTACGGCCACAAACATGGGAATATTTTAAGGGGAAATTCCGATATTGTCAAAGGGTTATTAGGGCACGGAATTGTTTTTGCATAATAAGTTGCATTAAAATCATGTTTCCCGCTTAAACCGCCTGAATTACCGGAAAAAATGAACAATCGATCTTCCGTATTTTCTTAGGTCAATTTTTTTCAGGTGGCCGATATTTTCCGGTAGAATGTCTTCCTGGGGAGCGTGGATGATAACCGTCCCATTATCATTCAGCAATTCAAGACCGGATATCTTTTCTATGTATTCGGCCTTGCCGGGAAGGTTGAACGGCGGATCAAGAAAAATGTAATCCGCATTACCCTTGAAACGCTTTAAAAAACGCATAACAGGTATCATGTGAATCTCTATCCGGGAAGTGACAAAGGCCGTGTTTTTAGCCATGACGGCTTTCTTTTTATAGTCTTTCTCCACCAGGATGACGGGTTCGGCGCCGCGTGACGCCGCCTCTATTCCGATGACACCCGAACCGGAAAATAAATCTATAAACGAACAGCCGGAGAGGTCACCGAGAATGGCGAAAACGGAGGTCCGCATCCTGTCCATGGCCGGCCGTATGACGCCCGGCGGGCATGAAATCCTGCGTCCGCAATAAATGCCACCTGTTATACGCATTTTACACTCCTTCCGTGAATAAACTCCCGTTTCATCCGGAATCGGCGAGTTCTTCCTCAAAGGGAGGAGCCCGCAACAGCACTTCCCTCAACACTTCATTGCCCGGTTTGATGAGGCCGGGATCATCCTCGAGTATGGCTAAAGCATCCTGTCTGGCTTTGGAAAGCGCGGCCTGGTCCCTGATAAGGTCCGCTACCAGCAGTTTCAGGAACCCGGACTGTTTTAATCCCAGTATTTCGCCCGGGCCGCGGATTTTCAGGTCTTCCTCCGCAATTCTGAATCCATCCGTTGTTTCCATCATGATTTTAAGCCGTTTAATCCCGTCCTCGGTCAGGTTGTTGCCGTAAATCAGGAAACAGTAGGACTGATCGGCGCCGCGTCCGACCCGGCCGCGTAACTGGTGCAAAGTGGAAAGCCCGAAACGTTCCGCATGCTCGATGACCATGCAATTGGCATTCGGAACATCGACACCCACTTCCACTACGGTTGTAGCGACAATGATGTCCGTTTCTTTCTTTCGAAAATTTTCCATGATCGACTTTTTCTCTTCTTCCGGTACGCGGGAATGGATGAGCCCGAGTTTCCGCTCCTTGAAAACTTCCTTTTTAAGTTTTTCAAACATTCCGATGGCGTCCTTTAAATCCGACTTCGCGGATTCCTCTATCAGGGGATAGACAAAGTAAACCTGGTGTCCCGAATCCAGCTCCTTACGGATTCTGTCATAGACCCTGTGTTCGTTTCCTTCACGGGTCAAATGGGTGATTACCGGTTTTCTGCCTTCAGGAAGCATGTTAATGACGGAAGTATCGAGGTCACCGAACGCGGTAAGGGTCAGTGTCCTCGGGATGGGTGTGGCGGTCATGAGAAGGAGGTCGGGCGATTCGCCTTTTTTCTGGATCATGATGCGCTGCATGACACCGAATTTATGCTGTTCATCCACGATGACGTAACCCAGGTTTTTAAAGGCGACATCTTCCGAAAAAAGGGCGTGCGTACCAACGACAATCCCTATGTCTCCTGATTTAAGCGCCGAAAGAAGACGGGACCGCGCCGCTCCCTTCACGCTGCCGGACAGATAGGCGATATTGACCCCCAATGGCTCCAGCAGCCTCGCGATGTTGTCCGCATGCTGTTTGGCGAGAAGTTCCGTCGGGGCCATGAACGCGGCCTGTTCACCGGATTCAATAACGGCGAGCGAGGTAAGAACGGCCACCAGGGTTTTCCCGCAACCCACGTCCCCTTGAAGGAGACGGCTCATGGCGTACGGTGAGAAGAGATCCTGCTCTATGTCGGAAACGGCTTTTTTCTGATCCTGTGTGAGGATGAACGGGAGACGTTTTACCAGTTTTTGTTTCAGGATAAATCCAATTTTCTTTCTTTTCCTGCGTGTTACCCTGCGGAGGTGCATTCTCCTGCCCATTATCAGCTGAAGAAGAAAGAATTCCTCATAGACCAGGGCATTCCTGGCCGCCTTCAAACTGTCCCCGTTTTCAGGAAAGTGGAGCGTTTTCACGGCTTCGGCCTTGGGCATCAGGCGGTACTTTTTCATTAGGGAACAGGGTATCTCATTTTCAATACCGGGACCGAACTGGTTCAGGGCAGCGCGAATTGCCCTGCGCAGTATATTCTGGGATAACCCGGCAGTAAGGGCGTACACGGGAAGTATCGGACTGAATTCCGGCGTCTCATCCTCCAAAGGCTCGTACGAAAAGTTGGAACTCTGCAGGTCTCCGAATTTGTACCGGAACGTTCCCGTTATCAGGAATGATTTCCCGGGGACCAGCACTGATTCCAGAAAATTCCTTCCAAAACAGACCAGAGCGCCCCGCATTGTATCATCTTCTACATGCACCTTCAGGGTTTTGTTCCTCCCGTACCCGATGAAATCATGCGCTATAATCCGGACGATCACATTGATTTTTTCCCTTGAAGGGCCGTTCTTCAAGGTATCGAGGCAGGTCCGGTCAAGGTAATCTCTCGGGAAATAAAGGAGCAGCTCACCAATCGTATTAATACCGAGTTTCTCGAAAAGCAGGGACAGCTTGGGGCCGATTCCCTTGAGGTAACGGATTTCCTGGTTTATTTCCCGGATGAACATTAAAACGGTATATTGAGGAAGAGAGCCTGAATGAAGGGCACCAGGAGGAAATGACTGGCAATAAGAACGGCGCCCAGGGATATACAGGCAATCAAAAGAAGGTTTCTGTAGGGAAGCTTAGTTGAAAAAAACCTTAATACGATTCGTATAACAGGCTGCAGAATCAGGTCTATGTTGTCCCATAAAAGGCCCCTGGACTTGGAGTGCGAGTAAAGGCTGAAAAACCGGATGCCTGCGATTATGAGAAAAACCAGGAGGAACAGGTTGACGGCACTGATGATTATCATCACTATGATGAGAAGCACAATTCCTATTGTTATCATCTGGTAAAACGCCAGGTACCTGAACAGTTCTGCGAAAAAATATAGAACCATGATACCGACGAACGGTGTGAAATCAAAGGGCCCCTGCCTTAAAAAACGGATTCCCTTGAACAAATCAAGGTAAGGCGTGGCCATCCTTACCATGATCTCGTATAACTTGTTGTATTGCGCTCCGGGGAACCACCCGAGTAAAATACGCATGGATATAATGAAAATATAGGCAATGATCAGTACGTGGAGAATCTGGAAAATGAAGGTCATTGTATTGCTCCTTTCTAAACGCTCTTTGTATCCGAAAAAAGCCTGTCCATCAGGAAATACATGTTTTTCCTTACCTGTTCAAGTTCGGATGGGGAAAGACCCGCCCCGCAGCCCACCTTTTCCTGCCATTCCATGGTGAAAAGATCCGAAGGCGCGTGCGAATCCGTATTCAGCACCAGCCTGGCGCCCGTCTTGCGTGCAAGCTGTACAACACGGCCGTTTCCCAGCCCGTGCGATTTTCTGGCAGACACTTCAAGAAAAACACCTTTTTCGGCCGCCAGTTTAACCTCCTCTTCGCTTATGAGCCCGGGATGTGCAAGGATGTCTATTCCCGCTTCTATACCGGCCCTGTTTGTTCCCGGAGGTACCGGTTCACAAATTGTCTCCCCGTGAAGCACTACGATGCGCGCTCCAGCCTTTCTTGCCCTTTCGGTGAGCGGCTTGACTTGGGCGGGAGGAACATGCGTCAATTCTACGCCGGGTATGATTTTTATGCTCAGGTAGGGTTGGGTTTCCCGTACGAATTTTACCAGCCTTTCAAGAAGGAATTCAAGGTTGGAAGAATCGGCATGGTCTGTGAGTGCAATACAGCCGTACCCATTGCACTCAGCCCGGCGCACCAGTTCAGCAGGGCTTAAAACCCCGTCTGAAAAAAAGGTATGTGTATGGAAATCAATAATTTTACTCAACGTCAATCCCTCCAGACATCCACTACCTGGGGAATCCTGTAGAGTTCCTGTATGAACGATTCGTCGTCTTTCACCTTTATATAGGAACTGGCTTTAATATAATCGCCGTTTCCGTTATCCGTTTCGTCCAGGTGAATAAACAGGCTGCAGTCGCCCTTGTTTTCCATGCATTTGTCCCGGAGGTCGTGGAGTTCCTCCTCGTCATTTCCCCTCAATGTGACGCGGATATGAAGGGAAGTCGTTTTCCTCGGTTTTAATGAATTTAAATCCTGACTCATTGTGTTTACGATTAATTTCGCATCTCCTTTCTTTGAATCTATTTTACCGGATAAGATAACGATATTTTCGTTAAAAATCATTTCCCTGTACTTATTGAATGCATCCGAGAAAATTACCAGTTCGATTGAACCGTTAAAGTCTTCACAGGCGGCAAACGCCATTTTGTCACCCTTCTTTGTGAATATTTCCTTCACCCCCTTCAGGATGCCGATGATGAGGTATTCCTTGTCCTTTGCCGCATAGGACAGCTTTGATAAATCGAGATTCGCGGAAGCCTCAATGGCTTCCCTGTAGCTGTCGAGCGGATGGCCGGAAATGTAAAGCCCCAGGTAATCCTTCTCCCACTCCAGAAGCATTTTTTTCGGATATTCCTCCTGCCGTTCAATTTCAACGGTATTGAAATCCTCTTCCGGCAGATTCTCGAACAATGTGGCCTGGCCGTAAAGCTTTCTTTCCTTTTTATCATTGGCCGCTTCGGAAAGCCTGTCAAGATTGTAAAGAAGCGTAGCGCGGTTTTCCCCGAGGGAATCGAAGAATCCCGTTTCGATGAGGCTTTCCAGCACTTTTTTATTTATGACACGTGAATCCACCCGTTCCAGGAAATCCAGGAAGCTCTGGTAAGGCCCTTCCTCCGTCCTTTGTTTTATTACTTCATCAACCGCCGCTTCTCCCACGTTTTTTGCACCGAGCATGCCGTACATGATCTGGCCGTCAACCACGGTAAACACTTTCTCCGACAGGTTGATGTCCGGGGGCAGTATCTTGATGCCCATTTCACGGGTTTCCTTTATGTACTCGGTGAGTTTGTCCGTATTTGTGATTTCATTCGTGAGGTTGGCGGCCATGAATTCCGGAGGGTAGTTGGCTTTCAGGTAAGCGGTCTGGTAGGCCAGTACCGAGTACGCGGCCGCGTGCGACTTGTTGAAGCCGTAGCCGGCAAACGGGATGAGGAGGTCAAAAATATTTTTAGCATCATTCGCCTTGTACCCGAGATTCACCGCGCCCTCGATGAATTTGACGCGTTCTTTTTCCATCACTTCCATTTTTTTCTTGCCCATGGCGCGGCGAAGGTTGTCCGCCTGACCGAGCGTATACCCTGCGATCTTTCTGGCAATTTCCATGACCTGTTCCTGGTACACAATGACACCGTAAGTTTCCTTGAGTATCGGTTCCAGCTGGGGCAGGGGATACTTGATAGTTTCGGGGCGGAATTTGGATCCGATAAACTGGTCTATATTGTCCATCGGGCCCGGCCTGTAAAGGGCATTTAATGCTATCAGGTCCGATATTCTTTCAGGTTTGGCCCTTTTAAGGATGTTCTGCATCCCCGAGGATTCAAACTGGAAAATGCAGGAGGATCTGCCTTCGGAAAGCATTCTGAATGTGACCTGGTCATCTTCGGGTATGGTGTTCAGGTCTATGGTTATCCCTTTCCTCTCCAGAAGCTTGAGCGTGTTCTTAATCAGGGTCAGAGTTTTAAGGCCGAGGAAATCCATTTTAACCAGTCCGCAGTCTTCCAGGTATTCCATGGTGAACTGGGTGGAAATTGACCCGGTCTTCGGGTCACGGTAGAGAGGAACAAAATCGGTCAGTGTGGAACGGCCGATGACAATACCGGCCGCATGGGTGGAGGCGTGCCTGTTCAATCCTTCCAGCTTGAGACTTATGTCGATCAATTCCCTGTATTTCCCGTTTTTCTCCTGTATCTTTGCCAGTTCCGGCTCCGCTTCCAATGCCTTTGAAAGCGTGATTTTCGGACCGCCGGGGATAAGCTTGGCAATGCTGTCCGCCTCCGCGTACGGGAAATCAAGAACCCGGGCCACATCCCTTACCGCGGCCTTTGGCTTGAGCGTCCCGAATGTTATGATCTGTCCGACCTTGTCCTTGCCGTATTTTTCCGTGACGTATTTAATCACTTCTTCCCGTCTTTCGAAGCAGAAGTCTATGTCAAAATCGGGGAGGCTTACCCGCTCCGGGTTCAGGAACCGTTCAAAAAGCAGGCCGTACTTGATGGGATCGATATCCGTGATCCTGAGGGCATAAGCGACAATCGACCCGGCGCCGGATCCTCTTCCAGGCCCGACGGGTATGTCCGAGTCCTTGGCAAATTTAATGAAATCCCAGACAATAAGAAAATAACCGATAAAATTCATTTTTTCGATTATCGAGATTTCATAATTCATCCTTTCCCTTAATTCCTCCGTCAGGGAAGGGTACCGGGTTGCCATGCCCTCTTCAACGAGTTTTCTGAAATAACTGGAAATGGTAAAACCCTGCGGGATAACGTACTGGGGAAGCTGGGCGCCGGGAAGGGGTATTTCAACCCGGCACATGTCCGCTATTTTGACCGAATTGCGGAGTGATTCCGGGTAATGTCCGAAAACCTTTTCCATTTCCTCCTGAGTCTTGAAATAAAATTCGGACTGCCCGAATTTTAATCGGTTATCATCCGCAAGTTTTTTGTTCGTTCCAATGCAGATAATGACATCCTGTGCAATGGCATCGTCTTTATTGAGATAATGAACGTCGTTGGTGGCCACGATGGGGATGCCGGTCTGTTTGGAAAGTTTCAGCAGTCCCTCGTTCACCTTTTTTTGATTGGCAATGCCGTGCGACTGGAACTCGAGGTAAAAAGAATCCCTGCCGAAGAGTTCGCTGTAGTAAACGGCTTTTTCCCTGGCCTTTTCCATTTGTTCCTGGAGTATCAGAACGGGAATCTCACCGGCCAGGCAGGCTGTCAAGGCTATCAATCCTGAAGAATGGATTTTCAGCACTTCTTCGTCAATCCGCGGCTTATAGTAAAAGCCCTCTGTAAAACCTATCGAGGAAAGCTTTAAAAGGTTGCGGTATCCGGTTTCGTTTTTAGCCAGGAGAATGAGATGGTAATATTTATTCATCCCCTCTTTGCCTGTTTTTTCCATGCGATTGGCCGGAGCCACATAGAATTCCGAACCGATTATGGGATTGATTTCCTGTACCAGGCATTCCTTGTAGAACTTGATGGTGCCGAACATGTTCCCATGATCTGTCAGCGCCACATGCTTCATCCCCAGCTTCCTGGCCTTGCCCACCATCTTTTTTATGGACATGGCTCCATCCAGAAGCGAATAATCGGAATGATTGTGAAGATGAACGAATTCCTGCACCGGGCTACCTTTCAGCCAATATATCCGCTGATCAGATTTTAGTAAAGAGCCTGTTTTTCGATTTCCTTCAGTTTATTTTCAGGCCTTCTAATAAGAGCTACAGAATAATTTTTATTGTTAGTAAACACATGTATATAATAAAATTGATCTTAAATAAGAATCGATATACCCTAAAAAGTGAGTGGTTCGCAATAACCTATGATGAATTATTGAATCATTTCAGGTGGGGTGTACCTAAAATTTGTAAACCCGCAATCTTTTAAGCTTTTTTGTGAAATACCTTTATGCTTTGAGGGCGGAGCAGGAAGGACAGCGGCATCTGAGCGTAAGATCGCTACTGCGATCCGGGTCCGGTGCGTTGGCAAGCGAAGTAGAGCTGGCCTTCCTGCGCAGCCCTCTAAATAGCCTTAAAAGGTAATTCGCAAAAAACTCCCCCTTTTTTTTCTTGCTGAATTTGTTACTTTCATGTATCATAAGCTGAAGGAATTGTTCAGATGGAAACGAAGAAGCTGGCTGTGGCATCATGGTCCGTGCGGGACCTTTTAGCCACGGGCATAAAGGGGTTTATCGAATTCGCCGATTTTCTGGTTGAAAACTATATACGGTACGTAGAATTGAATAATTTATTCATTCCCTACACTGAGTGGGATAATATTGTCAACATATTCCGGGAAAGGAAAATAATTCCTGTCATTCTTTCCATAGACGGGGCGGATCTTTTTCAAAAAAGAGAGAACAACAGGCAGCGTCAATTCGATTATTTGAAACGGTGGATAGACTGCGCGGCAAAAAGCTCCATACCGAGTGTCAGGATCAGTACGGGACAGGGTTTTTCCCTCTTTAACGGGAAAAAGTTGTTCAGGAACTTCATAGCAACATTCCGGCCCGTATTGGATTACTGTGAAGCCAGGGGCATCAAGGCTTTTATAGAAAATCATTTCGGCAAGTCCCTTGATGCTGATTTCCTGGCCGCAGTACACAGGGAGTTAAATTCGTCCTCGTTCGGCATTTTACTGGATACAGGAAATTTCAAACCGAGGGAACTCATATACGAAAACATGGAGAAACTGAAGAACAGCATCTCTTTTGTTCATGCCAAGGCGTACCAATTTGATGAGGAAGGCAACGAAACCTCCCTTGACTACAGGAAGATCATCAAGAGTTTAAGGTTATACGGTTATGGAGGACATCTTTCCGTGGAATATGAAGGTCATGGCCAGCAACTGGAAGGAGTGAAAAAGACCATTTCCCTCCTGCGCCGAATTCTCTCCCGCGGCAGGTAATTGTTAGGCACCTCTAAAAAATTCTTTTTTATAAGGTTTTTATTGCTCCCGCACAAGACACCAAAACGCAGTAGCGTTTTTTCCCTCCGCACAAGACACCAAAACGCAGTAGCGTTTTTTCCCCCCGCACAAGACACCAAAACGCAGTAGCGTTTTTTGCCTCCGCACAAGACACCAAAACGCAGTAGCGTTTTTTCCCTCCGCACAAGACACCAAAACGCAGTAGCGTTTTTTAGAAAGTGGTTTAAAAAGGTGGTTTTTAGAGGTGCCTTGATTATTCTTTCCAGGGGAAAATCATTCCCTTTAGAGTCCGTTTGCCAACTTTTTCCTTGTCGGCCACCAGTAATGAATCCCAGGGGATTTTCATCCTGGCATTTTCACCGTGTTCTTCGATATAATCGTATTTATACAGCCGCAGTTTCAGGCCGGCATTGAGCCAGATCTGGATGGTAAAAATTCCGGGCAGCATGAGGAACAGGGGAATCGAAACAGCCAGCGTAACAATGCTTCCGATGAGCAGACCGAATGTAAATACAGGATTGTCGAAAAATATCAAAAAGCTTTTTTTGAAAATCTTGAAGAATTTTTTATCCAGCCCGCAATAGATGGGAAACACGTATTGCGTTGCCGTGACCCAGATTATTCCGCCCCAGAACAGAAAGGCGAAAGCAATGGCCCCAAAAAAATTTTCAATGCCCATGTAGAAAGTTATCAGAAAAAAGAGAATGATGAGAACAGCTCCGGAAATGACACCGTAAATCAGGCTCATTTTAAAAGATGCCTTGAAGTGGTTGAAGAAATCCTTGAAGCCGGGTTTCTTGTTGTCCACCATGTCCCTGGCCATTCCGTTGGCCGGACCGTTGTAAAGCCAGAAAAGAATGAAAAAAATCATTACCGAGAGAATTGCTTTCACGACGTCGTTCATTTCGGGAAAAGCTTCCAGAAGATAAAACGTACCGGAGGATATAAAAAACACGAGAATGTATCCGAAGTTGAGGAGGAATACGGCTATCAGGTTGTCCCACATATCGAAAAAGCTTTTTTTAATTAAAAATCCAAACATGGCTAACTATACATATTATTGGGCAAATAATCAAGTATTTTCAGTTTCTAATTTAATTGATTGCATGGGAAAAATTCCTGTAAGCTTTTGTCCCCCGCCGAAATGGTAAAAACGGGGAGTGTATTGAAAACATCGGTTAACCATAGTATATTTTAAGTGATAGGGGGCCGCAAAATATTTAAGGTGCGAGGAAACAGTTTTTGATAAATTATTACGAAATTCTGGGCGTTAAAAAAGGCTGCTCCCAAAAGGCGGTCAAGCAGGCGTTCAGAAAAAAAATCAAGGAACTCCATCCCGATTTAAGCGGGGGTAATAACGATACTCTCGTTATAAACGAGGTGCTTACCGCGTACAAGGTCCTGACAGATAAATATAAGCGGAAAGAATATGACAGAATCTGGCAACGGACATATGATTTACCGGAATTCAATTACCGTGAATTTCTCAAAAGCCGGGAAGATGATTACGTAAGTCAATCAAAACTGGTTTTTTATGATCTTCTCAATGATTATCCGGATGAAGCCATTGAATTGTATGAGAAATTGTTGGCAATTTCAGCATTTAAACTTGAATATCACCCTGAATACGCGGATTACATGGAATGTATTTTTCTCATTGCCGAGGAATATATGAACAGGGCGAAATTCAGGGAAGCGTATGACTTGCTGAGGGAAATATATTTCAATGAACAGAACAGGCCGTTTTTTAAAAATTACATGGTTGAGATAATAGATAGAATGAAGCAAATTGCCCTGTCCAAACTGGAGAAAGCGGTTCCTTTCGAAGAATATATTGAATATCTTAAAGAATTGGCCGGTTTTAACCTGTCCAGGAAGGATTACGGCCAGGTATATAAGAAAATAGCCGAGATTTTCCTGTCCATCGGGGAAAGGGAGACGGCCCGGAAGTATATTGAGAAAGGCCTGTCATTTAACAAAAGCGCCACTGGATTAAAAAAACTGATAGACAAACTGGCTTAATTACAATGATATAATCATCCGATTTTAAGTAACTTTTTGGTAAAAAGGCTGTTTTAATTATGAGATGAAGATTGTTAAGCCGGTAAAAGTCTTATTCAAACCTGGAAGTAAAATTTGTTTATACTCTGGACAAATAACGGCTATTCGGGTATTATATGCGCACCAAAGGTTTTGGGCCTTGTATGAAACGCCTGATTACCCTTAAAAAAAAGCTTATTGTGATATATTTAAAGAAAACAACAAATGCAATTTATCCGGCATATAAAGGAGGTTAGCACAATTATGGAGATAAAGAATAAACTGATTATCGTGTGGACCCTGGTCCTCATTTTTGTCTCGTCAGTGCTGGTTGCTGAAGTGATTGATAAACCGGTAGCAACCATAAAATACACTAAAACAGAGGTTATTTCACTTGAATGGTTTAAACAGCAGATTGATGTGCTTGAAACACAGACAAATAAACCCCTGACGTTTGAAGAAAAGAAAAAAGTATTGCAGTCACTTGTTGACGAGAAAATACTCATTCAGGCTGCAAACAAGGAAGGTATAAGGATAACGGATGCCGAAATCGCGGGAAGCATGAACTCAATCAAGGCGCCGTACGAAAAACAGTATAACCGTTCCTTCACCGATGAAGAGTTCAAGCAGCTTATCGAATCTGCCGGTAAACTTACCGGCGTTTCCTACGAAAAGTTTATGGAACAGGTAAAAAACAAGGTTTTGCTTGAGAAATATGTCAGGCAAAGCGAACATGAAATATTCGATTCCGTACAACCCCCGACCGAACAGGAGATAGAGGATTATTTCATGGAGAAAAGGGCGGCATTCATAACACCGGAGATGCTTAGGATTAAACAGATTCTCATCCTGTCAAAGGGATTGACCAAGGAAAAAAAGGACCTCTATCTTAAAAAAATCAACTCAATCTATGATGATATCAAGTCAGGGAAAAAATCATTCGATGATTACTGGGAAGTTTATCTGGATGGAGAAACGGGTAAAATAGGCGGTCTGAATATGGATATATGGCGCCGTGATGATGATTCGAGAAAAAACACCTATGGTAAGAAATTTTATGACAGGATTTTCCGAATGGAAAAAAATGAAATGTCCTTGGTTGAAGTATCCGACGTAGGATTCCATATAATAAAAATTCTCGACAAGATACCGTTCCGGACCCTTGAACTCAATGATAAAATACCACCGACAAACACATCTACGGTAAAGGACCAGATTTTCCTGGTACTCTCACAGATGAAAAACATTGAAGCGTCACAAAACGCGGTGAAAAGTCTGCTTGAAAAAGTCAAGAAAAATGCCGTTATAAAGATTTATGATGAAAATTTAAAGTGGTAATATGGGGTCCCGCAGGAAAGGAAGAATTATCGCTTTTCAGACTCTCTACCGGTTCGAGATAACCCGCGAGCCGATAGAGAGTCTTCTGGACTTTTCATGGATGAATCCGGAAAAACTTAAAAAATATTCCGGTGAAATTCTGGATTTTGTAAGCCTGATTGTTTCGGAAACCGTCAAAAAAATAGAAGACATCGACGACACGATAAAACGGCATCTTAAAAGATGGGATATTTCCCGGTTGAACAAGGTTGACCTGGCATTGCTCCGTATGAGTGTTTATTGCCTTCTTTTCCAGAAGGACATTCCCGCAACCGTTACCATTGATGAAGCGGTAGATATTGCCAAGGATTTCGGTACTGATGATTCCTATAAGTTCATCAATGGTATCCTGGATAATATCAGGAAAGAATTATAAAATAAAATTCATTCTCTATTCCTGTATTTAACCAACCCGGTCAGATTTAATTACCAGTCAAGTCTCTTGAAAAAAAGCGCAGAAATACTAAAATATTTATTAGGGGATTATTAAGAGCCTTATATGAGAACACGGAAGAATGCCAAAAATGATCGACTCCGTATCGGTATTTTTCTGTCCAACCTTATTGATGATTATCAAAATACACTCTGGTCGTTTATAGAGAAGCTGGCCTTCGAAAAAAATATCGATATCATTACCTTTGTCGGGGGCGATTTGGCAACGGAAATAGAGAGTATGAACCAGCGGAATTCAGTGTTCTATCTTGCCAATAAACAGAATATTGACGGATTGATAATCCTGACGGGTACACTTATAAATCTGACTACGATGAAAGAATTGACCAGGTTTATTGCCCGTTTCTCAAATATTCCCATCGTGAGCATCGGGGTGCCCATCAAGGACAGTGTTGTAATAAAGGTGGACAATTCTTCCGGGATAAAAGCCATTGTTACCCATCTGGTAAAAGACCATGGGCGCAGGAAACTGGGTTTCATCAGGGGCAGTGCGGGTAATCCGGAAGCTGAATTGAGATACAAGGCCTTCTGTGCCGCCTTGAAAAAAAACGGTTTGACGCTCAACCAGGACTGGATTGCCCAGGGTACTTTCTGGCTCGCGTCCGGGGAAAAAGCGATTCTGGATTTCAGGAACAACAATAACCTGACCATGGAGGCCATTGTGTGCGCCAATGACGATATGGCCAGGGGAGCCATTAATGAACTTATGCGCAACGGCGTGAAAGTACCGGAAGATATCGCTGTAACAGGCTTTGACGACAAGGAGGTAATGAAGTACCTGAATCCTCCTTTAACGACCATACGCCAGCCCCTGGATGATATGGCCTTGAAAGCCATTGAATCTATTATAGGATTAATAAACAAAAAATCCGTTCCCAGGCTTGTTAAAATAAAAACCCAAACGGTCTTGAGAGCTTCGTGCGGCTGTTTCAGCAGCATGTTCCCCTGTGAGAAAAAAGCTGGAACGCGTGTCACCACAGGTGGCGGGAAATCCGGTAAAAAATCAAACCTTCAGGTTGCTGAATCTGTTCTTGATGTATTGGCGGAAAATCCAAAAATCGCCAAAAACAAACCGTCTTTTAAAAAATGGCTGATGAAATTCATCGGGGAAATTGAATTGAAGCTGGACGGTAAACAGGACCATATCGCGGTTGTATTAAATGATATTGTATCGGAAGCCGAGCAAAACGGTATTGATGTTCTTTTCTGGAATGAAATTCAATACGTGATATTCAATACCCTGTTACATTCGCGTTCCAGGGATAAACATGCTGAAATTCACCGCCTTGCATTAGAGGTGATGAAACTGATAGCGGAAATTGCAGAACGAATTCAGGCGAATAAGAGGCTTGTCCTTCAGAGTTACATGAATAACCTGCATACAGTGAGTCAAACCATGATTTCTTCGTTTAACGAGGACAAGCTCATTGAAAATCTGTCCTCCAATCTCCATTCACTCGGTATTTCGGGCTTGAGCGTTTTCCTTAATACAGACGGCGGGGCTGACCAGGAATATTTCCGCGAATTGTTTTATTTTCAAATGGGTAAAAAAGCCAGAATCCTTAACGAATGTTTCCTTCAGGCCGATTCTCTCCTGGCCCGGTTTCAGTCACGCCTTGGTAACCGCTATTCATTGGTACTTATTTCGCTCTATGTCCAAAAGGATAAACTGGGGCTGGCAATATTTGAAAGGAATATACAACAGGGGTATATCTATGAGAATCTGGGTGTTCAATTGAGTAATACCCTGCTTACCATCAAATTTTTCAACCAGATACAGCACCAGGCGCTTTACCTGGAAAAAGAAGTGGAGATACGGACGCAGAACCTGAACCAGGAAATCAGCGTGAGGATCGAAACCGAAAAAAAACTCCAGCATGAAAAGGAGATGGCCCAGGTTACGCTGAAATCCATAGGGGACGGGGTCATCGTGACGGACCTGAAACGGAAGGTTACCTACCTGAATCCCATTGCTGAGAATTTAACGGGTTGGACGCATGAGGATGCGTCCGGCGTATTCATTCACAAGGTATTGAGTATTTCCGGCGATGAAGAGGGCACTCAGATCAGGAGTTCCATCAAGCAGGTGCTTGACGGAAGGAAAATTGTGCATATTCATAAACCCATTTCACTGCAGAGCCGGGACGGCAACCGGCTGGAGATAAAAGAGACAATAGCTCCCATCTTGAGGAGGGATAATTCCATCAAGGGCATTATTATCGTAATCCATAATGTAAGCGATATCGAAGAAATGTCCCGGCAAATTGATTATCAAAGAACGCATGATGCATTGACAGGCCTTTATAACAGGCAGAAGTTCGAAGATATCCTGTCCGACCTCATCAGGAGCCTTGCCCATAATCCGCAGGAGCATTCATTGGTATATATAGATCTGGACAGGTTCCGGCTTATCAATGAATCTATCGGAACCGTGGCAGGTGATGAACTGCTGAAAAAAACCATTTCCCAGATACTCAAGAATGTCCGCGGTTTCGATGTCCTGGCAAGGCTGGGCAGCGACCATTTCGGATTATTGATGAATTTCTGCTCATCGGAAACAGCCATGAAGATTGTCGGGAAATTGTGCCAGGCCATTCACCTGTCCCCGTTTGAGTGGAATGGCAGGAAATACAAGTGCAGTATCAGCGCCGGGATATGCAATATCAATATTGAAACGGTGGATGCGGCGATGGCTTTGGGAAACGCGAACATAGCCTGTTCGTTTGCCAAGCAAAGCGGAGGCAACCAGGTGCACCTGTATCACCGCATGGATGAAAAGTTAAGACAATTTCATTCCGAAATAATCCTTCTTCCCCATATCTCCAAGGCCATCGAGGAAAACAGGTTCTGCCTTTACAAGCAGAAAATCCAGGCGCTTGATCCCGGGAATAAAACGGAGTATTGTGAAATCCTTATCCGCATGCTTGATGAGAGTAAACATATCATCCCGCCCCAGAAATTCATCGGGACGGCCGAACGGTACGACATTATGCACGAGATAGACGCGTGGGTCATACACAGGTTGTTCAGCATTATTTATGCCGATAGCGAAAACGGCAGCAGGAATTCGAACAGGCGGTACAGTGTCAACCTGTCGGGAAAATCTCTGAACAGAAAAGAGTTCCTGGGATATGTTCTGGAACAGTTCGAGCTTTTTAAAATACCGCCGTCATTTATTTGTTTTGAAATTACGGAAACCCAGGCTATCCAGAATTTCCCGGAAGTTGCCTACTTCATCAAGAGATTGAAAAAAATAGGATGCTTTTTTGCACTTGATGATTTTGGCAGCGGCTGGACTTCCTTCAGTTATTTGAAACTGCTGCCGGTGGATTATCTGAAAATTGACGGTTCATTCGTCAAAAGCATAGCTTCGGATAAACGTGATTTTGCCATGGTTAAAACAATCCATAACCTGGGGAGGCAGCTCGGATTGAAGACGATAGCTGAATACGTTGAGAACGATAAAATCCTGGAAAAGCTCTATGAAATAGGCGTTAATTTCGCACAGGGTTACGGCATCGAAAAACCGTGCGAGTTCCGTCTTGACACAAGAGCCTGATTAGATTCTGTTATTTTAATTCAAATTCACCTTTCATTTTGATGTCCGTGTATGAAGCCCCGATCAACCATTCATAAGTTCCCGGCTCGGGAATGAACCTGTTTTTGTCCGTATTGTAGTACGCCAGGTCTTCCGCTTTTATATTCAGCGTTACGTTTTTCGTTTCACCCGGGTTTAAAGTGATGCGTGAAAATCCTTTCAACTTGGCCACTCCCCTGTAACCCTGTTTGTCTTTTTGCCTGACATAGAGCTGGGCTATTTCATCACCTTTCATCAGGCCCGTGTTTTTTATGGTGAACATGACCGGCAGTTCTTCTCCCGCAGACAGGTTTTTTCCCGTCTCTTTGAGCCCGCCGTATTCAAAAGAGGTGTAGCTTAAACCGAATCCGAACGGAAACAGAACGTCTTCCTGCCTGTCGGCATAATACCGGTAGCCTCTTCCCTCATCCAGGGTCTCGTACGTGTTGTTGAAAGGCGGCATTACATCAGGGCTTTTGGGGAAGGTAACGGTCAGTTTTCCCCCGGGATTATATCCGCCGAACAAAACCTCGGCAAGGGCATTCCCCATTTCCTGCCCGGCAAACCACAAGTAGACGACCGATTTGACTTTGGGCAGCCAGGGATCCATAAACACCCCTGGACCTGCCACAATGACGACAATGGTATTGGGATTGACAGATGCCACCTCGGTAATCATTTTATCCTGGTCAAGAGAGAGCTTGAGTGTTCTGCGGTCAAAGCCCTCGCTTTCGATTGTTTCATCGGTTCCCACGACACAGACAGCCATATCAGAATGGGAGGCAAGGTATTTGGCCTCGTTGATCATCACCTCGGGATCGGGCGGTTTGGACCACGTCAGTGTTACCAGGGCGTCACCCGTATTGTCATGGTACTCAAGCTTCAGTTCAAGCTTCTGGTCTCTCTCCAGAAAGACTCTGCCCGTTTTAACCGTTTCTGATTGATCTTCCCATGCCGAAATTACTTCTTTTCCATTGGCGAACAGCCTGACTCCGTCATCGCTTGTAACCTGCAGTATATGTTCGCCCCGTCTTTTTGCCGTGATGGTTCCCGTCCACCTTACCGAGAAATTATCCGCATTAATCCCTTCAGCCGGCGCATTGGCGCCCCATACAAAATTGACGGCATCATCCGTTCTCTCCAGGGCCGGTTGACCGGATAGGTCCTTGTTGTTGTAGTACTCGGCTTTAAATCCCTTGAAATCAGGGTACACGGAGGCGGAAATATATCCGGCATCCATGAGTTTATACTCCGTTCCCAGTTTCGACAGGCATCCCTTGACAAATTCGACACGGGTTCCCGGACCGGCCATGTTTCTGATCCCTTCAAGGGGAGATATGGAATAATAGGAATCCACGTAGCTGCTGCCTCCGCCAACCGTTCGGGCTATATCGCCATTCGGTCCTATGACGGCAATTGAGGAAACCTCCGATTTTTTCAGCGGGAGAAAACTGTTTTCGTTTTTAAGAAGGACGATTCCCTTCAGGGCCGCTTCCTTTGCCACGTCCTTGTTGGGATTCAGGAAACTGAAAAACCCGTTCGTGTACACAAACTGGAAAAAATTTGCCGGCTCAAGACGGCTGTCCAGGACGCCTGCCCAATACCTGACGCGCAGCGTTCTTTTAACGGCGTCATCCAGGCGGGCCATGTCCACTTTTCCATCCTTGGCTTCCCTTAAAAGCCGCGGGCCCCAGAATTTACCGGTGGGCATCTCGATGTCCTGGCCGGCATCCAGTGAATCCCGCGTTGCATGCGTGGCACCCCAGTCGGAAACCACGAATCCTTTGAATCCCCATTCGTTTTTGAGAATGTCCGTGAGGAGATGTTTGTTTGCCGAGCAGTGGTCGCCGTTAACCTTGTTATAAGCGGCCATCATGCCCCACGCCTTTCCCTCGAGCACCGTTGCCTTGAAGGCCGGCAGGTAGATTTCGCGAAGAACGTCCTCGGTAACCACCACATTGTTGGTAAACCTGCCGTTTTCCTGGTTGTTGCAGGCAAAATGCTTGACGACAGCCACAACCTTCTGGCTCTGGATTCCCTTGACAATGGATGTGGCCATGCGTGAAATAAGGTACGGGTCTTCCCCGAATGTTTCAAAGCTCCTGCCGCCCCTGGGATCCCTGATTACGTTGATGCAGGGCGCCAGGGCGATAAATTTACCCTTGTCACGGAATTCTTTGCCCATTGCCTCGCCAACTTTATACATTAAATCCGGGTCCCAGGTTGACCCGAGCATGATGCTTGAAGGGAAACAGGTGGATTTGTTGACGCGGACGCCGTGCGGCCCGTCCGCCATCTGAAGCCCCTGCAGTTTGAGCCGTTCTATATCCATGGTTGCGAAGCTCGTATAGTCGCCGCAGAGCTGAAACACTTTCTCAACAAGCGTCATCTGGCTGACAATATCATTAATCCTTTTCTCCATCGCCTTTTCTTCCTGCAGCGGATCCGGGGCACAGCCGAATACAGACAGAATAAGAATGACAGCAGGGATTATTATATAGTGTTTTATACAGGTTTTTCTGGATTTATTCATATGGGTTTCTCCTGAATATGTATTTTGGGGCCCATTCTATTATGAAGCGGGATTTTATGCAACCGATATGTTTATAATGCCCAAAGGGATATTGTTGAGTTTAGCGAAGGCGCCGGATTCAGCGGCATTCAATTCACAAACTGCGCTATTGAGGGTACGGGCAGGGGGCCGCCTGATTGGGCAGTCCCTCTTATATAAAGACTATTTTTTTCTTGAAGTGCGGGTATGATTAGGTTAAAATTAAATAAATGCCGCATCCTTTCTTATGCGTACGGATGCGGAAAGGAGCATAGGAATGATTAAAAAAGTATCCTTTTTAATATTGTTCGTATTATTGTGTATAAACATTTATCCGCAGGGAACCACTTTTGCTTTCCAATTCAGCATAGGGATACAGGGCGCTTTTTCATTTACGGAAATGGGGATCATTTTCCCCACTATTGGCGATAATTTTTTCATCGGACTGAAAGCCAGGGCCATGAGCAGCCTCACATGGGCAACGTTCATACATCAGGACGGCCGTTCCGTATCCTTGCATCCTGTAGTGTTGGCCGGAGCCTTATCTTTCGGCGGATACAGTCCTTTTATCGACAGCCGCTTCCGGATGTACGGAGGAATGGACATGTTGTTGGGATATTCCTTTACACCGTATGACAGTGCCATTTATGAAACCGGGAACCTGATAGGCGACAATGTAACCTTCGGTTTTTTTGGTTTTTTCGGCATGGAAGTTTTTACCGCGGAAAAGATTTCTTATTATATTGATTCCGGCGGCGGATATAAAGGTATGTTTTGCGACAAATCCAATTTATACGCCATCGCGAGCAGCTGGCTGGGCAGCGGATTTGGCATAAAGAACGGCATGCGCTTTTATTATTAAGCTGTTTCGAAATCCGAGTAGAAAAAAGTTCAATTGGTACTGAAAAATACCATAAACCATCAATAAAAAGTCAGAGCAGTACTGAAAGATATTGTAGACACCCCCTGTCAATGGAGCAAAAATAAATAAATGAAAGCTGATTAAAACAGAAAGGAGGTCTTTTAAACAGAGTACAGCTTTCAATTAAAAAATATTTTATCCATACAGGGGGAGAACATGAAATTTAATAAATGGAAATGCATAATTCTGTGTATTTGCCTGATATTTTGCGTAACGTTTGCCATTAATGCAAGGCGGAGGACGACTTCCACATCCACACCGACACCCGTCCCGGCACAAACAGCCACGCCGGCAGCCACGTCAACGTCAACACCAACATCAACCATGGCGGCCCAGACAAATAATCCGACATCGACGCCAACAGCGCCTAATACGGCGACGCCAACAGCAGGATCCGGTATAACGGTGGACTTGACGGAGGGCGGAACGTCTTCGGCGCAGTACGATGATTCACCATCGGCTGAAAGGTACCCGAACGTTTTCGACAATTCAAGCGCCACCAAGTACCTTACGTTCCATGCATCCGGCTGGGTTCAGTACCAGTTTTCCGGGAACTCGGCGTATGCCGTAAACCGGTATACGGTCACATCGGCCAATGACGCGGAAGAGCGTGATCCTCTCAGCTGGACACTGTCCGGTTCCAATGACGGGTCCGGTTTTACGACCGTGGATACCAGGAGCGGCCAGGACTTCGCAAACCGTTTTCAGACCAATACCTATAGCATAAGCAATACAACGGCATTCAGGTACTACAGGATCACGATGAACAATAATTCAGGAACGATCCTGCAGGTCGCCGAGGTCCAGCTTTTCGGTGAGACCGGTTCCACGGCGGCGCCGACTACGGCCAATACGGCGACTTCTACCGCGGTGAGCACATCGACGTCATCGCCTACCACGGCGGCCACTTCGACACCATCACCCACCACGGCTAATACATCGACACCGGCGCCTTCGCCGACATCCGTGTCCTCCACGGCCATCTATTTATACGAAAGCGGCGACCAGGTTGTTTACGGCAGCCCGGGATCCAATGATTATTCATCCCATTGGCAGGTACTGGTCGTTGGTGACGGGTATTACAGGATCCAGAACAGGAATTCAGGCGAGTACATGCACGTGGAGAACCTGCAGGCCTGGGTTCAGTGCGGGACAATCTACGATATATGGTACAGTGCCCGCTGGGCCGTTGAAGATTACGGAAGCTATGTGCTGTTGAGGAACGCCTGGCAGCCCAGCAACTATATCCACATAAGGGACAGGCTCGGGTATGCCCAGCAGGGAACGGTTGATACCGGTCAGAACGAGGCCAGGTGGGTTCTGCAGAGTGTAGACGGCACCTACGTCCGGATTATGAGCTACCAGTCCGGACCGACGGCTACACCGAGCAGCACTTCTCCGCCGACAAACACCCCGACCCCGACCAATACCATGGTCCCTGGAAGCCGGGGTGCCACCATGCCGTATACGCGGTATGAGGCGGATGCCGGTTCTTACGGCGGCGGTGCCGTGCTTCGCTCGGCGCCCACCTTCGATTATGCCCTGACCGCTTCCGAGGCCTCCGACCAGAAATACGTGGCCCTCCCGTCCAATGGTTCCTATGTGGAATGGACGGTAAGTACGAACGGCGCAGGGGTTACCATGCGTTTTACAATGCCTGATTCCGGCGACGGAATGGGACTGAACGGTTTTCTCGATTGTCTCGTTAACGGTACAAAAGTCAGTACCATATCCCTGACCTCGTATTATTCTTGGCAGTACTTCACCGGGGGAGGGCAGCCTGTGGACGTTCCAACGGCAGGAGTGGCCGGTTTCAGGTTCGATGAAGTGCATTGGAAACTGCCCAATGCCTTACGTTCCGGGGACAGGCTGCGGATTCAAAAATCGAACGGCGACGGCATCGAATACGGGGTGGATTTCGTGGAAATCGAACCGGTACCGGCTGCAATATCCCAGCCGTCCAATTCGCTCTCCGTGACGTCTTACGGTGCCACCCCGGATGACACGTCCGACGACCTGGCCGCGTTTAATGCCTGTGTAACGGCCGCTGTTTCCCAGGGAAGGTCGGTATACATCCCCGCGGGAACGTTTAACCTCGGCAATATGTGGGTTATCGGTTCGCCAACCGCCCGCATCAGCAACATTACCATTACAGGCGCCGGCATCTGGCACACGAACCTCCAGTTTACCTCGCCGAACCAGTCCATGGGCGGCATCTCGTTCAGGGTTTCCGGCGTACTGGATTTCGGAAATGTATACCTGAATTCGATGCTGAGGACACGGTATTCGCAGATGGCCGTTTACAAGGCCTTCATGGATGACTTCGGGACCAATTCCCGAATCCACGATTTCTGGGAAGACCATTTCGAATGCGGTTTCTGGGTTGCGGACTATGCCTCCAGCCCGGCCTTTGTTGCCACGGGACTGGTCATATCAAACGGCCGCGTCAGGAACAACCTGGCGGACGGCATCAACTTCTGCCAGGGGACGAGCAATTCCACCGTTACGAACTGCAGCATCAGGAACAACGGGGATGATGGGCTGGCCATGTGGCCCAACAACGAACTGGCTGCGCCCATGGAAACGAACAACACGTTCGAATTCTGCACAATCGAACATACATGGCGCGCGTCTGGTGTCGGCATTTTCGGCGGCAGCGGACACAGGATACGGAACCTGTACATCAAGGACAACTTCATGAGTGCCGGACTGAGGCTGGATACAACATTCCCCGGGTACCATTTCGATACCAATTCAGGCATCACTTTCTCCGATATCACGATCGTCAACTGCGGCACGAGCAAGGACTTCTTCTACGGAGAACTGGGCGCGGTTGATTTAAAGGCACCTGCATCCTCGGTGAGGAACATCACGTTCAGCAACATAGATATATACAATACCCAGCGTGATGCCGTGGAATTCGGCGAAGGCGCCGGCTTCAGCAACATCCAGTTTACCAACTGCCTTATTGACGGTACGGGCAAGGATGATTTCACGGCGTCCAAATTCACGCAGCCCCACCTGGGCATGGCCATCATGTCCTATACGGGCAACGGGTCGGTCACCTTTACGAATCTTATAATGCAGAATATTGAAGGAGCATCCCCTTATTACCTGATTACCCCCGGTTTTGTGCTCACGTTCAATTAATGGTTTCAGGGCTGCCTTAACGGGCAGCCCTGAAATTAGATGAAACGGAAAAAACTTCTTGATAAAGAGAATTGAAAATCCGGATTATATTTGTTATATTGTAAATATGCCTGCCTGGATACGAAAAATACTGTATTCAATATTATTTTTGTCCATCATTCTTTTAGATTCCTGTTTCTTTTTTCCCCTTGATTAGGAAAATTATTTTCTTGAATCTTCAGGCGGCAGGGTAAAATGGACTTATACCACAGGTAATTATATCTATTCCAACCCCGCGATAGCGTCCGATGGAACCGTATATTTTGGATCGCGGGACAATAAACTCTATGCTTTGAATCAGGATGGTTCTTTGAATTGGTCTTATACTACAGGCGGTAGAATTGATTCTTGTCCCGCGGTAGTATCCGACGGAACGGTATATTTCGGATCGTGTGATGGAAAATTCTTCGCACTCCGAACGAGACTTGCACCTGCCCTTGCCGATTCATCATGGCCTATGTTCATGAAAAATTTACAGCATACGGCCTCCGCCCAATAATGCCGAAAAAAATATTGCTTTCATTATTCAAGTTCATTTTGTTGTAGAGGTTTTTCTCCATCCGCGTCCAGGTTTTCATCCTGAGGATTAGCTGTCATTCTTGTTTCATCCGGCGTTGGAGTTTTTCGTAATCCGGTTCCGTGTTATTTATTGGCTTCAGCAATTCCATTTTTATCCTCCAGTGTCTTTTATTATAATTCATAATAATCTAAAATCGATCAGGAAAATT
>JAFGKU010000197.1 GCA_016928415.1 Spirochaetales bacterium | reverse complement strand
TATGCAAGAACCCGGACATCAATTCACCAATTGATAAAACCGTCAAACAAGCCTCCCTCGTCTGAATTAATAAACAACACATTTCTCCGTAATATCCGTATATCCGGCGGAGGAGGTCATTTACAGGTACGATTTTCAAATGAATATGTCAGCGATGCGGTAACGGTAAACACTATTCATGGCGCGTCACATACGGTGAGAAGTGTCACCTATACGGATCCGGATAGATCTCCGACATTTTATGGAATTTCTTCCGTAATAATCAGGCACGGTCAGACTTTTTTCTCAGATTGTATCTAAATGGTTATATGATATTTTATGGGATTAATCCCCGGATATCTTAATAATAAATTATAGATTAAAAAATCGGAGGTTTTTTGATGAAAAAATTAATTTTATTGACGTTATTTTTCTTACCTTGCATCGTTTTTGCCCAGGGTATAGGTATGGGTGACGTCAACAATAGCGGAGAAATCGATATTGTTGACGCCCTCCTTATCGCCCAGGCTTATGTCGATTTGAACCCAGCGAACTATGATAGTTCAAAGGCGGATGTTTCGGCAGACGGCAACATCGATATTGTAGATGCATTATTAGTCGCTCAATGTTATGTGGGTATTATTTCATGTGACTTTGGGGGTACTACGGAAGACAATATTACCGTAAGAGCCAGAGGCACCATGGGCGGCGAAAATATGGAATTACACGTCGATGGGACTGTCGTGGCAAGCTGGACTATGACCACCAGTTACGTAGATTATACTGCCAGCGGAACCGGGGTCATCGAGGTTTATTTTACGAATGATGATCAAGAGGCAAACGGCATGGATATTCAGGTAGATTATATAATATATAACGGCACTACTTTCCAGGCAGAAGACCAGGAAATCAATACCGGCGTGTATGTAAATGGTTCATGCGGCGGTTCCTATAGCGACATGTTACAGTGCGACGGGTATATCCGGTTTAATACGGATCCGGGTGCTACCTCCCCGCCTGAAACTCCGATCCCGACAGCTGCACCGGGAGAAACTCCTGCTCCCACGACACCCCCGGGCACCTGTAATATCCCGGCCATGCCTTCTTTCAGTTCTCTTCCCAATATAACCGAACTCCCCAATCCCTTTAAATTTATGGATGGCTCGACGATGACCAGAAAAGATGAGTGGACATGCCGGCGAGCTGAAATTTCCGCTCTGCACCAGAGATTTGTTTATGGTGAAAAACCCGCGGTACCGACCGTGACAGGTTCATTCAGCGGAGGCCGAATCACTGTTAATGTTACCTACAGCGGTAAAAGCATTTCTTTTTCCTGCAGCATCACCAAACCGAGTGGTACCGGTCCCTTCCCTGCAATGATCGGAATCGGCGGTGCCTCAATCGGCAGTTTTAGCGGTGTCGCTTCCATTACTTTCCCCAATGACGAGATCGCTGCACAAAGCGGTTCAGGTTCACGGGGTCAGGGAAAATTTTACACTCTCTACGGCAGCGGCCATTCCGCCGGTGCAACAATGGCCTGGGCATGGGGAGTCGACTGCTTGATTACTGCCCTGGAACAGACTCCTTCTGCCGGCATCGATCCCACAAAATTAGGTGTTACCGGTTGTTCACGTAATGGTAAAGGCGCATTAGTTGTGGGTGCTTTCTGTGACCGTATTGCCCTCACCATACCTCAGGAATCCGGGTGCGGCGGCGCATCCAGCTGGCGTGTCGCTGATTACCGGAAAAGCCAGGGTGCAAATATCCAGACCCTCTGTCAGATCATTGGTGAAAACCCCTGGATGAGCGCCAATTTAGACCAGTTCTGTAATAATACCAATAAACTCCCTGTTGACAATCACGAATTGATAGCCCTCTGTGCACCGCGGGCAGTACTTGTAATCGGTAACAACATCGACTGGCTTGGACCACAGAGCGTTTATGCGTCTTCCGTAGCTGCTCACTATGTATTTGAAGCCCTTGGTATTCCCGGTAACATGGGATATTCCATCTCTACAAATCATGGCCACTGCTCCCTCCCCTCCTCACAATCTCCTGATGTCAATGCTTTTGTCACTAAATTCTTGCTGGGCGGCAGTTCCAATACCAATATTACACGGGATGACAATAATTTTTCATTCGATAAAAACAGATGGGCTCCCTGGAGTGTACCGAGTCTACAGTAAATAAACACAAGTAAAAGAACACCTGCCGCCGCCATTCTATGAATTGCGGCGGCTTTCTTTTGATAGTAAATGAATTATGCCGGGTGGTTCCTTCCGGGAACTATCCGGTTTTTTTTTGCTTTAATGGTAATTCTATGGAAAAAGATGATCCTTTTCCCGGTTCACTAATAGCACTGATAACACCTCTATGCTGTTCAACGATTTTCTTACAGATCGCCAGTCCTATACCCATGCCTTCGTATTCGTCCCGGTTAAAAAGCCGTTTAAATAAACCGAATATCTGCTCTGTGTATTTCGTATCAAATCCCATTCCATTATCGGTTATAGTTATTTTGCAGAAATCAGTATCCTCATAACTTATTATATGCGAATTGATTGTGATAACCGGAGGGATGTCTTTACGCTGATATTTTATAGCATTTCCTATTAAATTTTGGAATAATTGTCTCATTTGAAGCGGTTCTGCCTCTATAAAAGGAAGATTTTCAGTATTTATTTCCGCGCCGGTTTCTTGTATTCTTATCTCCAGATCACCAAGAACACCTTTTATTATTTCATTTAGATTGACTTTTTCATAGGGTTTTGCTTTTGTTGTTACCCTTGAATATTGAAGAAGGCCTTTTATTAAATTTCCCATCCGGAGAGCGGCATTCATCATCCTGGAGAGATAATCCATACCTTTTTCATCAATAATATCGCCATAATCTTTTTTTAATCTCTCACCGAAATATTTGACCTTTCTTAAAGGCTCCTGCAGGTCATGGGAAGCAATATAGGCAAATTGTTCCAGGTCTTTATTACTTTTCTTTAGTTTGTCCGAATAGATCAGGAGTTTTTCTTCATTTTT
>JAFGKU010000196.1 GCA_016928415.1 Spirochaetales bacterium | reverse complement strand
TAGCAGCTTCATTGAATTAAATACAGGTTTGAATTTTGAATTTCCATTTGGTGATTTCAATAATCAGGGGAACTTCTCCGCATCTGTTCTGAATCCCTTGCCGGTAGGGGTGTCCGTTCCCCTCTCGGTACTGTTTCGGATTATCCCGGGACTGCAGGCAGGTGTCAAAGCGCGGTGTTATTACTTGAATGAAGGTTATGTCGGAGTTGCCATGTTCGGTATCAGGTCGCCCGGGGTTGAAATTAAATATACTTCCTCTATCGGACTGGGGGGGTATGTGGATTTGTTCTTCCCGTACCAATTGCAGAATATTACCTCTCTGAATCCCCCAATGTATTTGAATTTTGCGGCCTTTTATGACAATACGTTTGGGTCCCTGTTAGCTTATGGTGAAATTATATACACATACGTTTTTGAAAGTGATACCAATATTAAACAGGATTCTATCACCGTGGCATTAAAACCTGGTTATCAGGTAACAGATGGCCTGGCAGTTACTTTGCTCGCCCAATTCCATTATTTTTTTGATCAGATATCTAACGGAATCACGTTTAGCAATACCAGTCGTTATTCTTTATGGATTGCCCCCGGAATTATCTATAAACCCATGGATAGCATTGAGCTGTCGCTTGAAGTTCCGGTCAGCGTGATGGGCAAATCGGCTATGGCGTCATGGATGGTGGATATTGGCGTTACTTTAAAGCTGTTTTAATTTACGTTGCTGAAGGATTGCCGTTGTATTTGATCCTTGAGGTGCTCGTTTTTGCCGCTCTTATAATCGTGAACCTGTTTGTCACCGCGAAAAATCCCCCTCTTGCGAAAACCGATTTAGAAAGAAGCACGGATAACCATTGCCATCATTGCGGGTATCGTCTTACCTCTTTCGACCGGGTCTGTCCAAAATGCCATGAGAGGAGATCATGAGCATAGTATCCAAACCCTGGAAATGGGATGAAACACAACAGTCACTTTTTATCGAGCCCTCCTACGAACTGTACTCTGTCCTCGCGTACTGGAAAAAAAAGGGCTTTAAACGAATTCTTGACCTGGGCTGCGGAACTGGCCGCAACTCTGTCTTCTTCGCGGAAAACGGCTTCAGCGTAAACGCCTTTGACCTTTCAGAGGAAGGACTCACCGTATTGAAAAAATCCATCGAAGGCCGGGACCTCGACATAATGATAGATCATGGTGACATGATAAGCCTCCCCTATGCCAATAATACCTTTGACGGCATCATTGCCTTTCATTCCATTTACCATACGGACAAGCAGGGCCTGGAAAAGGTGATCACTGAAATCGAGCGGGTCGGTAAGCCGGGGTGCGAGGTTTTCGTGACGTTCAATTCCAAGACCAACCCCTCGTTCAGCAACCCGACGAACAAGGTGATAAACGACTGCACGGTCGTCAAGACGGAAGGCCTTGAGGCAGGCATTCCCCACGTGTATGTGGATATAAATGACTTACGGCGGGTATTGAAAAACTTTACTTTAAAAAGGGTCCAGCACATAGAGGATATTACGGAGAGGGGAAGGAGTTACCATTATTTTATCTGGTGTGGGAAAAAAGATGCGTGAATCATCCCGCGTTCCGGGAATCTGTGCCCTTGAAGTTTTTTTCAATATCATCCGCGGCATGATTGTCTGCCTGTCCGCCGTCTTTCTTGTTTCCAGCAGTACGGCAGATCATGCCCCTCAATGGATTACGCCTGATTTCCCGCAGAGGAACCAGACGCCAATCGTGCTTCTTCACGGTTTCGGGGGATTCGGCCGGGACGAGGCGCTGGGAGTCCGGTACTGGGGAATATTCACCGATCTCCAGGAACAACTTTCCAAAGACGGATTTTCAGTTTTCACGCCGGCAGTGGGCCCCATCTCCTCGAACTGGGACCGTGCCTGTGAACTGTATGCCGTACTCAAGGGGGGAACGGTGGATTATGGAACGGTGCATTCGGCCCGTTTCGGCCACAGCAGGTATGGACGGACATATCCCGGGCTGTTTCCTTTGTGGGGAGAGACCGACTCTTCCACGGGGCTCGTGCGAAAAATCCATATCATCGGCCATTCCATGGGAGGACAGACGGCCCGGCTTCTGGCCGCCCTGCTTGAAAGGGGATCGGAAGAGGAACGGGCCGCCGCCGGAGAATCGCTTTCTCCATTGTTTGCCGGCGGCAGGCATTGGATTTTTTCCATCCTCACATTGAATTCACCGCACGACGGCATATCGCAGGTTGAAAACATCGATTACGACTCGCCGTGGTTCCGAAGGCTCTGGACGTACACAATCGCGCTTTCGGAGAATGGTTTAAAAGATTTTTATGATTTTAAACTCGACCAATGGGAAATCAGGCCCCATCCCGGGGAGTCGTTCTTCGATTTTTCCACACGCATTTCTTCGGACAGGCGTTGGCAGGAAACCGAAGATGGATGCTTTTTCGACGTCAGCCCGGAGGGAGCGGCCCTGCTCAACAGGGCGGCGCCCGCGCTTAGCGATGTGTATTATTTTTCCTGGGCGGCTGACACCTCGGAGACAGGGCCGGAGGGGACACGCATCCCGGGATTTTGGACCAATCCCTTTATCAGGGACGGAACCCAATTCATGGGCCGTTATATCAGGAATGTGCCGGGGAAAGTCTTGTTAGATGAAAGCTGGTGGCCTAGTGACGGTGTGGTCAATACGTGCTCCATGGACGGTCCGACCCTCGATTCGGATGACCGGATCGTGGTGTGGAATAATTCCGGGGAACATCCGGAGCCCGGTGTGTGGAATTTCCTGGGAACGCTGCCGGACACCGATCACATTGACATCATTGGAATCTGTTTCCCCGTAAATTACGCACCGTCCGGATTCCACAGTCTGGTGGATTTTTATATATGGAATGCAAGGCTGCTTGCGTCGCTGCCTCCTACAGAATGACTTCCAGGCCCCTGGATTTCAGGTATTCCTTTACCTGCCTCACGGAAAGCAGGCGGAAATGGAACACGGAAGCGGCCAGGAGAATCTGCGCCCCTCCCTTGACCACCGCGTCATAAAAATGCTCAAGCGTCCCTGCACCGCCCGAAGCCACGACGGGTACCTTGACCGCCCTGGAAATGGCGGCGGTGAAATCGAGGTCAAATCCCTTTTGGGTGCCGTCGCCGTCCATGCTGGTGGGGAGGATGGATCCCGCCCCCAGTTTTTCGCACTCCAGGGCCCATTCCACCACGTCCCTGCCCACGGGTTTGGTGCCGCCGGAGACGACCAGTTCGAAGCCGGAGGGCATTTGAGAATTTCTCTTCCCGTCAATGGCCACCGTGATCCTGTCCGAACCGTATTTACCGGCCGCTTCCTTCAACAGCTGCGGGTTTTTCACGGCCGCCGTATTGATGGAAACCTTGCCCGCGCCCGCGCCGAATATGAGTTCAATATCCTCCAGGGAAGCGATGCCGCCGCCCACCGTCAATGGAATGGTTATGGCCTGTGAAACATTTTTTACCCATTCGATCCTTGTTTTCCTGTTTTCCAATGTGGCGGCGATGTCGAGCATGGCCAGTTCATCCGCCCCTTCCTTTTGATACAGGGCCGCGCATTCCACCGGATCGCCCGCGTCCTTGATGTTGATGAAATTGACCCCCTTGACAACGCGTCCGTTTTTCATGTCCAGGCAGGGCATAATCTTAATGACCGGCATACAATCCTCCCTTTATGTGTGAGATAGTACTTTATTTTCGCAAATATTGTAAAAATGATCAATCGAAATAGAGGGTAAAATCAATATCAGGTATGATATCCTCCTCTTCCATGTAAGAAGAGTCATCGTCCCAGGAATTGACGGCGGATATGTCCATCGTCTCTTCCAGGAGTATCGGCGAGTCGGTAATTTCCGTTATGAAATCTGCATTGGATTGAGATATGAGAATATTCGCCTGTTGTGCCGGGACTTGAAAGTAGATAATTGGTACAAGAGCGGCCAGTATGACGGCGGCGGCTATGCTTGCATACCGGATTACGGTCCTCCGTAATTTTTTCTGTCCGGCTGCCAGTTTAATACTCTTGAAATCAGGGTTACCCATCCGGCTGATTTCCGGATCGATTTCAGAGGAAATCATGTCTCCCAGGTCAAAATTTTCGCTGTTCATGATGTTGCCTCCTTCAAAAAATTTACAATTTTCTCACGCGTCCTGTGAAGGCGCGATTTGACGGTGCCTTCCGCGATGTTCATGATGGATGCGATTTTTTCAATCGAAAGCTTTTCAACATCCTTCATGATCAGGAGCGACCTTTCCTCCTCGGGCAGGGAAAAGAGCGCTTTTTTCATTGCATTCCCTTCTTCCTGCTTTAAAATCCGTTCCAGTGGTTCCTCGGTATGCTTCGGCGCCTTTGACCGTCCGAACTGGAGGATTTTCCGCTCCTCCCGTTTCTTCTTCCGTATGATGTCGCACGCCTTGTTTCTCGCGTAGCGGTAAAGGTACGTTTTAAAAGACGATTGGAAGCGGAATTTACCCAGGTCAAGGAAAAGGCCGGTAAGGATTTCCTGTTCCGCATCTTCCATGTCCTCCCTGTTGCCGTTCAGTATTCCGTAGAGAAGACGCCTTAACCCGGTCAAGTGCCTGAGGATAAGCTTTTCAAAGCTTTCCCCGTGTTTTTCCGACACAAACCTTTTGATTAAGGCATCGTCTCCGATGGCATCTTCCTGGCGGACGACGTGAATTCCCGCTTCCAATGCTATTTTACCATACCCCGTCGTCAGGTCCGTCGTTCGGTTTGGGGCCGGGTTGCTTCGGTTGATTGCCCTTTTTGTTGTTCAGTCTTCGCATTTTTCTCTGCTCCTGAATTTTGATCAACTGCTGCCAGACATCTTCACCGACGATTTTTCTCATTTCAACCCTTTTCCTGATTTCCGCCATTTCGATCTTGATTCTCCATTCCATGGCATCCCTTAAGAGTTTTTCCACCTGGCTGTAATTCACGTTTACATCGAACAAAGCTTTTTCAAGCTGCGCCCTTACGATTTTCAATTCAACCTTTGCTTCTCGCTGTTGTTTATCCAGGGGATCATTAACATCCTGTATCTGTTTGATCTGGTCATCGGTTACGCCCAGTTTCTTTAGTAGGCCCAGTGGACCTTCAGGCCCTGGCTGCTGAGCTGCCAGCAAAGGCAGGATAAAAATCAATAGAGCTGCCATACATATCAATCTTTTCATCTGTCACCTCTTTAATATAAGTTTTCAATTAATAGTCGCTTCCGGTCAAGAAAAGTTCCATGAAAAATGAAAAAAAAGGCCCCTTTAAGCACCGGAAAAATGGCCGTATTTCACGGGCTAAAAGGGGCTGATCCCTTGTTAAAAAAAGTAATAATTCGGAGGTCTTGAGTAATTACTTGTACTCAACGTATAAATAAGCGCCCCTGTACCGGGTGTTTTCCCGGGATGCAATCATCCCGTTTGTCATACCCGAAGGGTCGGAAAAGAGAAAACTTATCTCGTTTTCATTATTGCCGATGGCATCCGCCACGACGTCTGTAATATCGATAGAGGATTCAGCACCCAGGGTGAATTCATAATTTCCCAGGTCCCCGGCTGAAGGCTGGTTGTTCCAGGTTACCGAATTTTCCTGCCAAGAAGCGGAAGCGTCCACCAGTCCCAGATTGACATAATTGGTCGAACCCATGCGGGCTGTCACGGCATAACGCAGTTCCGCTTTGGTGATAAGCGCCCCTGCCGGAATTGACGACAGGTTGAAACCGGCTATACCACGGGCCACGTAATGATACCCGGCAAAATCGATGGTTGCTGAATCGCCGAAATTCCGGTCGGCGACGTATCCCAGTCCGTAGCTGGATTCCACCAGGTTGGCGTCCTTTGCCGTATCGATTTCAACCGATTCACCATAAACGCCGTACTTGTAATCAAGCCAGATATTTTCAATGGGGCCGGGTGTGAACACTCCCGGACTCACCGGCAGGTAACTGTAAAACCGGTATTCCACAAAATCCCCGATACTGTATCCCCATTTGATAAAGGTATACGTCGTGGTACCGTCAAAATTCGGTCTTCCATTCCCCGCGATATTGACGGCGACATTCTGGATACCGTTCTGCCTTACGAATATCTCAACATACTGCTGGTTCGAGGGCAGGGTCACCGAAAAGTAGAGGATACCGTTGCCCATATCTATGATGAATGTATTCGATGCGCAGCCCAGGGCCTTTCCCGGTGTGCCGGGGACCGTTCCCTTGAGGTCACCTGATTGATCCAGGACCATATCAGGCAGGCTGCAGGAAAAAAACATAACCACAGCCACAAATAAAATAAACACTTTCTTCATTTAATTCTCCTTTTGTTAATTTTTCTTGTGTCTAAAACAGTGTAAATTTTTGTAAATGCCGGTGTTGCTTGTGACTTATAATTATGTCTATTGTGTTTCAGTTTTGTAACATATACTTTAAATATTGTCAAGCAAAACGGGCCAGTAGTTTTATACTGACCCGTTCCAATACGGCTGCCGGTTATGGAAAGCGGCTGAATTCCGGGTACAGACAAAACGGCGGAAAATCAACACAGTGTTATGAAAATTTATCAAATACCCAACTTTAACCCCGGATATCCTCAAATAATTGATTAACTGGGCTTCCATAACAGGCAAGAGCTGAGTGACAGATTTCAATTCAATGATAAGGCAGTTATCAACAACCAGGTCAGCCACATATGCCCCGATCTTTTCACCCAGGAAATGTAATTCGTAAGGCTTCTGACACTCAAACGGGATCCCGGCATGTGACAACCCCACACAGAACGCTCCCTGGTAGGCTGACTCCAAAAGCCCGGGCCCCAAATGATTATGAACATTAAAGGCAATACCAATTACTTTGTCAGATAATTCCTTATAAATAATTTCACTCATACTAATACTCCTTTTTATTTTTCAAGCAAGGTACCCCGCAGGATTTGTCAAGACTGAGCGAAGCGAACCCGGAGGGCTTGGTCTTGACGAATCCGAGGAGTACCGCACAATTAAAAAAAAGGAGTATTATGTCATCCATTCAACCAACCAACCTCCAATTTTTTCGTTATAAGGCTTAATCTGACAAAAAATCAACCGCCGAAGACGCCGAAAGACGCCGATATTAAATCCTTTTTTTTATTTTACCGGGATGCCTGATTATTCTTTTATATTTGCATCACCAGCCTTAAAATACTAAAAAACATTCTCCTGCGGCTTGCCCGGACTCGGCGTTTTCGGCGTCTTCGGCGGTTGAATTCTCTTCTTAACGGCCCCCTGAAGGTTTTAGTTCCAAGCAATTCAGGTTGATTTTAAATGAATCATTTCGGGTGGTTGATAAATAAAGCCATTTAATATATTCTCTTTCCAAACGGCATGAGGAGAGGTAAATGGCACAATCGGATAACATAGACTACGGCACGTTTGAAGCCACGCTGGAAAGAAGTAAAAAGCTTGAAAAGGACATCGCTGACAATCCCCAAAAATACCGGGTATTGACGGGTGACAGGCCGACGGGGAAACTCCATGTAGGCCATTTATTCGGTTCGCTGCAGAACCGCGTCAGGCTTCAGAAGCTCGGTGTTCACACGTTTATCGTTATTGCGGACTACCAGGTCCTGACGGACAGGGATACGTTCGAATCCATTTCGGAAAACATCAAACAGCTTACCCTTGATTACATAGCGGCGGGGCTTGATCCCGATTCGGGAAACACGAACATCTTTCCCCACAGCCATGTGCCGGAGTTGAATCAGCTGGTGGTGCCGTTCCTCACATTGGTGACGAACGCCGAACTGGAAAGAAACCCGACGGTCAAGGAGGAAATAGAGGCTTCCGGGCAAAGGCGGATAAACGCGGGTATGTATACCTATCCCGTGCACCAGGCGGCGGATATTCTTTTCTGTAAAAGCAATGTCGTCCCGGTCGGCAAGGACCAGCTGCCTCACCTGGAACTGACCCGCGTTATTGCGCGCCGGTTCAATGAAAGGTTTGCAGCCAGTGCGCAGGTTTTCCCGGAGCCGCAGCCCCTGTTGAGCAAGGCGCCCATGATTCTGGGGCTTGACGGTTCACAGAAAATGAGTAAAAGCCGGAACAACGCCATCATGCTGGATGCCACCGAAGACGAGACGGCAAAGCTGATAAAGAAAGCCAAAACCGATGCCGACCGTCTCATAACCTACGACCCGGAGGGACGGCCGGAAGTGGCCAACCTCCTGCTTCTTTCCTCGCTCTGCACCGGCCAGCCGCCTGAAAAAATCGCGGAGGAAATCGGTGACGGCGGGGCAGGCAGGTTAAAGTCTCATTTGACCGAGGTTTTAAACGAGTATTTGAAGCCGTTGAGAAAAAAGAGGGCGGAACTTGCCTCCAACATGGATTACATAAGGCAGGTATTGATTAAAGGCGTAAAAGAAGCCAGAAGCATAGGTGAGGCTACCCTCGATGAAGTAAGAAAAGCGATGAATATGGTCATCTAGGCTGTTTTATTCATCACGCAGAAAAAAATCCCTGTTTAGATTTTCATAAATCCGGTCTACAAGAAATCCCATTCCCGCGTCCGTTACATGGATGCCGTCATTCTCCCTTGTCCGCAGCTGTTTCCCGTTCCGGGGCAGGAACTGCGCGTATTTCCCGTTCTTGTCGCTGTATATATCCTTTGTGCCTATGAAAACCGCGTTCGCTTTCCGGCCGCAGGCCGTTTCATACATGACATTGAATTTGGCCATTTTCGTGTTGAAGTGCGCGTATTTCATGGGAGGCAGCCCTATCCAGTAAACGTTCATCACGTAAGGCGAGACCGTGTCCAGGAAAGTTTTAACCCTTTCTTCGTATTTTTCAAACCAGTCCGGTTTTCCATAGAAATAGATTCTCTTTTTCCCGCTCCGGAAATCCTGTGCGTCATTCGTACCAAGGAGAATGAACAGGGCCTTGAATTTTTTCCCGGAAAGAACCTTTTCAGCTATGGCCGGCCAGTCATGAAAATCCGGCCTGGTCAGACCGGAGGAGGTTTTTGCGTTGACGGTCCAGGAAACACCTTGATGGGATTTTTTCGTGGCAAATATCTTTCTTCGCAGGCTCCCGGCCACGAGCGAATCACCGATTAACAGCACCTTTAGCGGATACTTTGGTGAGTAGAAGAAGCGGTCCAGGAATTCTGCCGTGTGGATGGATCCGTTTTTGGGTTTCCGGTTCACATCAATGTATCCCGGATTCATTTTTAAAACGGAACGCATCAATATCCGTGCCCCGTTTATATCTTTTTTATAATAAAACGCCTCCGCTTTTAAAGCGGTGAATACATGTTTTGAATTTTTTTGCGCCGTCTGCAGGGCCGCATCGCATTGCGATACCGCTTCCTCGAATTCACCGTGCCGGATGAGAGAGGTGATGCGGTTTCGGCGTAATATATAATCCTGCTGTGAGGAATCGGCAGGCACGGTCAGCATCTTTTGACGGACGAAGGGTGAACCGGGCGCCGCTGCGTTACCGGGAAGGACAGAGCCGTTTAAAATCATCATTAAAAAAAACAGGGCGGCCGGTAATTTCATTTCCCTAAATTATATCTTCCTTAAATAAAAAGTCAAACCTTACGCCTTGGCGGATAAAAATTTCTTTACCTCCCGTGCGGTCTCCTTGGGGATTCCCGCTACCGCGGCGATTTCCTCTTCTGAAGCATCCCTTATTTTATCAATGGAAATAAAGTAGGCTAAAAGCCGCTTGCTTTTTCGGGGCCCGATTCCCTTTATTTTTTCCAGTAGTGATTTTTTGCTTTCCTGTTCCCTCAGCTTCTTGTTAAGGCGGGTGGCAAACCTGTGCGATTCATCCCGGACCTTTATGAGCAGCCTCAGCCCCGGGGCCGACAGGGGCAGTTTTATCGGGTCTGAATTGTCCGGTGTGTAAATTTCCTCGTGCTCCTTGGCAAGCCCGGCCAGGGGAATATTGTCCATTTTCAAAAGCTTGAGCGCGCCATTCGCCGCCGAGACCTGTCCCTTCCCGCCGTCTATCAATATGAGGTCGGGTTTTTCCAGATTTTCGTTTTTAACGCGGGTGTATCTCCTGGCCACCGCTTCCCGGACAGCCCCGAAATCATCTATTTCCCCTTCCTTCAGTGTCCGTATCCTGAAATACCTGTAACGGCTCTTGTCCGGCCTGCCGTTATAAAAGGAAACAAGGCTGGCCACGGGGTACTTGCCCCCGAAATGGGATATGTCGAACCCTTCTATCCTGTGTGGCAGGTCGTGCATATTGAGGATTTGCCTCAGGTCCTCCAGTTCGGCGCTAAACCGCTGTTTGTCTGTCCTGATGGCGAGATCCTCTTTGGCGTTTTCCTCGGCCGTCCTGACCAGTGCGGCGTGTTTTCCCTTCTGCGGCGAGATAACCCTGATTTTTTTACCCAGGTGGTCCTTGAAGAAATCGGATAGGAGACCGGGCGGAAAACCGGACGGCAGGTACACGGCGCGCGGCAGGATGGGAAGCCGCGCGTAATATTGCGTCATGAATTGAGTTATCGCTTCCTCTTTTTCAGAGTACACATGGCAGGCAAACAGTTCCTTGCCCGCCAATACGCCGTTGCGTATCTGCATTACGGTGAAACTCGCTTCATCCCCCGATATGGCCATGCCTAGGTAATCCGATGCGTTGGTCTGCGGGCTCAAGACTTTCTGCACTTCCGAGAATTCCCTTAAAGCATTTATTTTATCCCGGAGGACGGCCGCTTTTTCATATTTCCGGTCTGCAGAGGCTGCGGCCATGGCCTTTTCCAGAGCTTCAAGGATCTCCCTGGGTTTTCCAGTCAGGAGTTTCCTTATGCTTTTTACTATTTCACCGTAATCTTCCCGGCTTATCATTCCCGCACAGGGCGCGGAACAGCGCTTGATATGAAAGTAGAGACAGGGATGGTTTCTGCGCTTCAGCCTGCCCTTGCATTTTCTCAGGGGAAACAATTTTTCTATGAGTTCCAGGTAAATGTCGATTTGACTGGCGCTGGGGAACGGGCCGTAATATTCCGAACCGTCAAAGATGATCCGCCGCGTCCTGAAAACCCTGGGGAAAGGTTCGTTCGTTATGCGGATAAGGGGGTATGACTTCCCGTCCTTCAGGTTTATGTTGAACCGGGGTTTCCATTGCTTGATGAGGGTGTTTTCCAGGAGCAATGCTTCGTACTCATTGCGCGTGAGGATGATTTCCACGTCACGTACGTTTTCCATGAGCAGTGCGGTTTTCGGATCCCTGTCCGCCGCAAAATAGGAAAGCAGGCGTTTTTTCAGGCTCTTAGCCTTTCCCACGTATATGATTTTTTTGTTTTCATTCTTCATGAGATATACCCCCGGTTTATCCGGGTAATTGAGGATGTCTATTTTCAGTTCGGTACTGCTGTCTGGCCTGTTTTCCATGTTCTCTTCAATAGTATGTAAAAGGGTAAACGTGGTCAAGCTTTAGCTTGACCGGTCAAGCAAAGCCTTGACGTGTCAAGCAAACGCTTTGACGCCGGTCTATCCGAAGCCTTGACTTAGCGTCCGGTGTTTACTACCATTGGCTGGTATTTAACTATAAGGCGGGTTTACGGATGAAAAAATTCCAGAGATGCATCGAGGATTTTACCTGTAAAAATTGCGGCCAATTCGTTTCCGGAAACGGTTATACCAACCATTGTCCCCGATGCCTGTATTCGCTTCATGTGGATGAAAGTCCCGGAGACAGGGCTTCCCATTGCGGTGGATTGATGGAACCCGTCGGTGTCGAGGTCCAGAAAGGCGAATACATTTTATCACATAAATGTCTTACCTGCGGTGTGACAAAACGGAACCGCACCGCTGCGGCCGATGATTTTAACGTTATCCTTGAAATTATGCGCAAAGGATAATGTGATAAAGGTTGCCTGACTGACAAATAAATAAAGTTTCTATTTCGCACCCTTTGAATCAGGCGGGATGATTCCATAAACAGGGTCAGCTTGACTTTTTAAACCTGATATGTTATTTTTTTACAAGAAAGCACCACGAAAAACCCTGTTTGTGAGAGGTTTTTCCCTGTGACTGGCTGTAATAATTTTTTATGTGAAGGTTTTTTATTGAAATGAGTTGTAAGATACTGGTCGTGGATAATTCTACTGCATTGACCAACCCCTGGAAAGGGACGCTTTCCCAGAGATACACAATATACGAGGTAATGGGAGGGTTTGAAGCGGTTTCCCGCTTAAGAAGCGATTCATTCGACCTGGTAATTGTCAATATTTCCAATAAACACATAAAAGGCGTGGATGCCGTAAACAGGATCAGGGAGAAAAATGATAACATCCCCATCATCGTTATAAGCGATCCAAAGGATGCCCTGGCCTTGAAGCAGGCCAAGGCGTACGGCATACAGCAGGCATTGCCGGTACCCGTTGATGAGGACCTGCTGTTTCTCGTCATATCCAGGCTTGTCCCAAAGGCATCCCTGCAGGCTGAGGAGAATCGGCAGGAGAAGCAGGCTGCCGAGGCCGCCGGCCAGTTGAAAAGAAACAAGAATTACGAGGATGTTGAAAGCCAGTACTACGAGGGTCTGAACGCCATCGGCGCCAACCAGATAGACAAGGCCATCGAGATTTTCAGTTCAATAATAAAAATTTCTTCAATCAAGACGGAGCGATGGCGGCATTATATTGAAGAAACATATTTTCAACTGGGCCTCTGTTATTCAAGAAAAAATGAATTTGAGAAGTCCATCAAGCTGTATAAGGAATTCGTGACAAGGGCGCCCCACCACAAGAACATAAAGGCGGCCCTCCTTTATATAGGGCAGAGTTACCAGAAACTCAAGGTGCTCCCCAAGGCGGCCTTTTATTACAAGAAAGTCATGAGTTTAAAACCCTTTGACTCTTTTTCTTCACAGGCAACAAAGCTTTTCAAGAAGATTGAAAAGCTCTGTTAACCGTCAACCCCGGTCGACATTTTCATCAATCCACTTCAAGTAGTCCTCATTCCCGTCAATAACCGGAATGACGATGAACTCGGGGACGGTATAGGGATGAACTTCTTTCAGCCTGTCTTTTATTTTGGAGACGGCAGGCGTACCGGTTTTGATGAAAATGAGCGCTTCCCTGTCCCTGTTAAGTTTACCTTTCCAATAGTAAAAACTCGTAATACCGTCATTGACCTGACAGCAGGCCGCCAGTTTTTCCGTGACAAGGGTTTCCGCTATTTGTTCCGCCTTGTCAGCAGGCGCGGCAATGATACACATCACATATTTCTGCATTAAAAACCCTCCTTGAAAATAATAAGTCGCATCCAAGCATACCAGAGACAGGGACGAAGGCAAACCTGCCGGCCCCCATTCTTCATAAAAAACCCCAAAGCAGTCATTGACACTTGAACGGATTTGCAGGAAAATTATTAGTAAGGAGTTGTCATGCAGAAACAGGGATTTTTCGCCATATTTTTTATAATTTTAATCTTATTTACCGGAATCATGGTTGTTTATGCCGAAGAAAAAATTGATGCGGAGCTTGTAGACGGAAGTCTGGCTTTTACACTCGACTTATACAGGCAGATCGGGAAAGACAATGAAACATTTTTCTTTTCGCCGTACAGCATTTACCTTGTCCTGAATATGCTTGATGCCGGTGCCCGGGGGAGAACGGCTGATCAATTGACCAAGGCACTCGGCCTGAATCAGCAAGGTGATGCGGCTCTGTCCGGCCTGGCGGAACTGAAGAACCTCCTGGCAGAGGCCAATCAGGAAGGGAAGGTCCGGTTAAACAGTGTCAACTCCTTATGGCCGCAGACAGGCTTCCCGTTCAAGACGGACTATCTTGATTCGTTAAAGGGGCTGGATGCTGAAATAAACCCCGTTGATTATAAAAATAATCCTCAGGAGGCGAGGAACAGGATCAACAAATGGGTCGAGGACAATACGAACAACAGGATAAAGAATATTGTCCCGGACGGGGCCGTTGACAGGAACACCCTGCTGGCATTGGCCAATGCCATTTATTTCAAGGCGGAATGGAAATACCGGTTTGACAAGGAAGTAACGGAGGGCATGCCGTTCTTCATTGATGAAGACCATGAAAAAAAAGTCCCGATGATGTCCATGATCTCACGACTTGATTATTACGAAAATGAATCGGTCCAGGTGCTTGAGCTGCCGTATTATGGAAACCGGTTGTCCATGCTCATCATCCTTCCCTTACAAAAGACAAGCCTTTCCCGGGTGGAGAAATCACTCTCTGTCGGGGCTCTGGGCGAGTGGCGTGAAAGGCTTTTTGTTTACATGGTGACCGTATCCTTGCCGAAATTGAGCATCCTGAGTGACCTGCGAAAAATGAAGAATTACCTGGAGGCTTTGGGAATAAATGACGCGTTCCGTTCCTCGGCGGATTTTTCCGGTATTGTCGGGAAAGGCGTGCCATTTTATATCACGTCTTTTTTCCATAAGGCCTTTGTAGAGGTCAACGAGGAAGGGTCCGAGGCGGCGGCGGCCACCGTGGCCACGTTTTGTTTCCCGGCAGGCACACAGGTGCATACCGCCCGGGGCCCGCGTAATATTGAAACGATCAGGCCGGGTGATAAAGTGTATTCGTACGATTTTATCCGCGGGGAATGGGTTTCAGCCGCAGTATCCGACAGAAAATCAGAAGATTATAGCGGCGACATGATTACCCTGGTAACAAAAGAAGGGTCTGTCAAGGCGACGGGGAATCATCCCTTTTTCGTTCTCAGGGGTAAAAGACTTCAAGGGCGTCCCGCGGCTTCGGACATTCCGGCGGAAGAACCGAAACCGTCTAACGGCGGGCGATGGGTGGAGGCACGGAACCTTATAGCCGGCGATGTCCTGTTGAGTAAGTCAGGAGGAGAAACTGAAGTCATCAGTGTTTCGATGATTAATACACAGTCGACGGTCTATAATCTGAAGGTTGAGCTTTACAGGAATTATGCCGTGGGGAATGCCGGTTATCTTGTGCATAACAAGGGAGCGCCGGAGCCCCAGCCCGTTATCATGAACGTGAACCACCCCTTCATCTTTTTGATCCAGGAGAGGTCCACCGGATTGATTTTATTCATGGGCCGGGTTACCGATCCGTTTTTTTAAAATCAAGGATGATGGCCGTCCCCTTGTTCTCAGCGCTTTCAATGGAGATTTCACCCCCGTGGTAATCCATGATCTTCCTGCAAATGTATAAACCGAGGCCGTAGCCCCCGGTTTCCTTTGACCGGGACATATCGGTTCGGTAAAAAGGTTCAAATATGTTTGCCAGGTCCTTTTCCGGTATACCCCTTCCGGAATCCCGTACTTCAATTTTGACACTGTCCTGTCCATCCGTTACCGTGATAACAACCGGCGGTCCGTCAGGCGGGGAATACCGGAAGGCATTGTCCAGGATATTTCTGAAAAGCATGTTTATCCGCATTTTGTCAAGGCGGAGCGGTACGGGGCGGCCGGGAAAGCGGCATTCAAGTCCCGGAGATTTATCTGAATAATCGCCGGCCAGACCGTCAATCAGGGCGATGATGTCCGTCATTGAAAAACTGCCTTTTCCAAATTCGCTTTTCATCCGTTCCGTTTCCAGGAGTTCCAGGATCATATGTTCCATTTCATTTAAGTCTTCGGCCAGGGACTGTTTTGCCTTCGGGTCCGTGATGAATTCCAGCGCTATTTTCATCCGTGTCAGGGGAGACCGCAGTTCATGACTTACGTCAAGGAGAAGCTGGTCCTTTGACACGAGCATATCGCTTACCAGCTGCGTCATCCTGTTAAAGGACCCGCTCAGCCTTCCCAGTTCATCCGACTGCGTTACCGGCACGCGGTAGGAGAAATCGCCTTCCTGTATCCTGGTGACACCCGTCATCAGGTGGTGAACGGGCTTCAGCAGCCTGCGGATCCTGAGGTTAAGCACGCTGAGCACAATGGTCAGAATGATGATGAGGGCGATAACATAGAGGAAACCGACATGTTCACGGCTTGCCACAGAGATGGCGATTATAATAACGTGTCCGCCGGTTTCTTTTTTGGCAAAGAGCGTCCCCCTTTGAAAGCCGTAACTCACATGGTCCGATTCGGATGCGGAGTAGCGGACGTGTTTTCCCGATTCCGGGAACCGGTACGCGCTTTCGAATTCCGGTCCCCGGTAGAAGATGCCAAGGCCCTGTTCCCTGCAGACCTGTTCCATCTTTGCCCTGTCCGGCGGGATGCCGATTTCTTTTATGATGAAATTAATGTAATGCTCAATGCCCACGGGAAGGTTGAGCGGAAAGTGAAATTGAATCAAAAAAACGCCGAACAGGCCGATTGCGAATATCGTGATGAGTATCACGGCAATCACCATGAGCGTTATTTTAAAGAAAATGGAGTGACTTCTTTTCATTGATTTTCCCGCCTGCCGATGAAGGAGTATCCCGAGCCCCAGACCGTTTTTATGTATTGGGGATTTTTGGGATCGTCCGAAAGCTTCTGCCTTAACCGGCTGATAAGGACATCTATGGAACGGTCATACGCATCCCAGTCATACCCTTTCAGTTTTTCCTGGAGCTGTTCGCGCGTAAAGACCCTTCCCGGGTCGGAAGCCAGCAGGGCCAGGGCGTCGAATTCCATGGTTGTCACATTCACTTCCGTATTATTCAGGTATACTGCACGGCTCTGGGTGTCTACCCTCAGGTCCCCGAAAATCTGGTTTTCCCGGGACGCCCTTTTTTGCGTGCGCCTCAGGATGGACTGGATGCGTGCCGCCAGTTCGCGCGGTTCAAAAGGTTTGGGCAGGTAATCATCGGCGCCCAGTTCAAGACCGACAATCCTGTCCGATACCTCGCCCCTCGCCGTCAGCATGATGATGGGAACTTCCCATCTTTCCCGTATTTTTTTACATACTTCGAAACCATTCATCTGCGGCAGCATGATGTCCAGCACGATGAGATCAGGCATCGATCTTTCCAGGAGCTGAAGCCCTTCCCCGGGGCTGGTCACCGACCGCACCGAATACTTGAATTGCGCCAGGTAGTCGGTTAATAACGAGTTTAGTTTTTTGTCGTCATCGATAATCAGTATTTGTTCTTCCATAACAATAACAAGGGGCGGATGCTTGTCCTTCCGCCCCTATAAGTATAGACTAAAACACCGGGATATTAAACAGGATTTCTCCCGTCAGTTCCCGTTTTCCAGTTCCGCCTTGTGTTTTTCCATCAGTTCGATGATTTTAGCCTTTTGTTCGGGTGTCAGCGTGGCGTGGAATTCGACAAGCTTCTGTATGGCCAGTTCTTTTACCGGCGCCATTTCATTGATCCTGTCCTGGATAAACCGGTCTACCTGGTCTTCGGTAATCGTCGAGGAAAGGATGAGGGCCTTCATTTCCGTGAAATGACCGTCCCGGTTGGAATGCACTTCCTCCATCTTTTTATGGATCTCGTCAATGGAATTATTGAGCATTGTTTTCTGGTTCTCCGTTAAATCCAGTTCCGAGGATATGCGGAAAAGGGCATATTCCTTGATTTTTTCAATCCGTTTCCCGTTGTGCCCCATTGGACCATGGCCCTGGCAGGATACTGTTAACAGGACAAACCCGGCAAGCAGCAATACGGCACTGACCGCAATACTAATTCGTTTCATTTGATAATACCTCCATCATTAAATATTGTATGACAGAATCACCCTGTCACTTGCCGTTAATATATCTTTATAATATTTCAGGTTTATTGCGTAATTGTAACAAATTGTAACTTTTTTACTATTATTAAAGCGAAGTTATGGGACTTAATGCGGTTTTTGTGGTACCGCTACGAAGACTATTGAAAGCCGTATTTACCTGTTCTTCAGGTAATACCGGATCAAATTGTTCGTGGAACCGTCATGGGACAGTTTTAATTCCGGGTTTTTCTCCCCTTCCTCCAGTTCCTTCAGAATTTTCCTGGCAAGCTGCTTGCCCAGTTCCACGCCCCACTGGTCAAAGCTGAAGATGTTCCAGATAATGCCCTGGACAAAGATCTTGTGTTCGTAGAGGGCAATGAGGCTGCCTAAAACCCTTGGTGTGAGTTTTTTAAACATGATGCTGTTCGTGGGACGGTTGCCTTTAAAAACCTTGAACGGAAGAAGCTTCCTGATTTTTTCCTCATCCATTCCGGCTTTTTTTAGCTCCGCTTCCGCCTCGGAACGTGTTTTACCGTTCATGAGCGCTTCGGTCTGGGCGAGGAAATTGGCCAACAGCTTCTTGTGGTGGTCGCCTACCGGATTGTGCGATTGGGCCGGTGCCAAAAAATCGCAGGGAATGAGCTTGGTTCCCTGGTGAATGAGCTGGTAAAACGCGTGCTGGCCATTGGTTCCCGGTTCCCCCCAGATGATGGGGCCGGTCTGGTAATCAACGGCATTTCCCTGCCTGTCCACGTACTTGCCGTTTGATTCCATGTCGCCCTGCTGGAAATAGGCGGCAAACCTGTGCAGGTACTGGTCATAGGGGAGGATGGCGTGGCTCTCCGCTCCGAAGAAATTATTGTACCAGATGCCAAGCAGTCCCATTACGAGGGGCAGGTTTTTCTCGGGTTCCGTATTGAGGAAATGGTTGTCCATGTCATGCGCACCCTGGAGCAATTCAATGAAATTGTCATACCCCAGCCTCAACACGGCGGACAGGCCGATGGCCGACCACGAGGAATACCGGCCGCCTACCCAGTCCCAGAACTCGAACATGTTGTCCGTGTTGATGCCGAAGGCGGCCACGCCTTCGGCATTGGTGGAAACGGCCACGAAATGCCTGGCTACCGCCGATTCGTCATCGTTATATGCTTTCAGGACCGCGTCACGCGCCGTGTGGGCGTTTGTCATGGTTTCCTGGGTCGTGAATGTCTTGGAAGATATAATGAATAGCGTTTCCTCGATTCTTACTTTTTTCAGGGTTTCGGCTATGTGCGTCCCGTCCACGTTGGACACGTAAAACGCCTCGGGCCCGTCCGCATAAGGGCGGAGGGCTTCGGTGATCATGTACGGCCCCAGGTCGGAACCGCCGATGCCTATATTGACTATAAAAGCTATCTTTTTACCGGAGCGGCCTTTCCACGCGCCGGACCTGACCTTGTCCGCAAAACCCTTCATCTTTTCAAGCACCCGGTTCACCTCCGGCATCACGTCCTGCCCGTCCTCGTAAACCGGCGTGTTGGAGCGGTTCCGCAATGCCACGTGGAGTACGGCACGGCCTTCGGTTTCATTAATTTTTTTTCCGGAGAACATGTCCTTTTTTGCCTGGTCAACACCGGCAAAACCGGCAAGGCCGCGGAGGAGGTTCAATGTCTTTTCCGTTATGATGTTCTTTGAATAATCAAGATACAGGCCGCAGGCTTCAAGGGTGAATTTATCGGCCCTGCCGGGCTCCTTTGCAAATAAATCCTTCATTTGCCATGTTCTGGCTTCCTCGTAATGGGATTGCAATGCTTTCCATTCGCTTGATTCGGTCAACCGGCTCATAGTTTCCTCCTAATTGGTTTCCGTGAGGGGATGTTTTTTTATCCGGCCGGGTAACATGAAATGATCCGGTACGGGGAACTGGGAGGTCAGCATGAGAACTTCCCTGTTTACTTTTTCAATCACGCTTTCATCATCCACGTTTTCAATGACGGTTTTTATAAACCCGGCTATCCGGTCCATTTGTTCTTCTTTCATGCCCCGCGTTGTCACGGCCGGCGTTCCTATCCTGATACCGTTCGGGCTCAGAGGCGGCGCGGGGTCGCCGGGAATCGTGTTGAAATTGGTTACTACCCGTGCCCGGTCCAGGGCCTTGGCCGCTTTTTTGCCCGGTACACCCTTGTTGCGCAGGTCGATGAGCATGAGGTGGTTGTCCGTGCCGCCGGAGACGAGGTCGAAACCGTATTCCATCAGTTTTTCCGCAAGCCTTTTGGCGTTCTTGAGGATCTGTCCTGCATAAAGGATGAATTCCTCCGTATCCGCCTCGGCTAAAGCCACGGCGATGGCCGTTATCGTGTGCATGTGGGGACCGCCCTGCTGTCCCGGCATGATGGCCTTGTCTATCTTTTCCGCGTATTCCTTTTTGCAGAGAAGCATACCGCCTCTCGGGCCGCGCAGGGTTTTATGCGTTGTCGTCGAGACAATGTCGGCATACGGCACCGGGCTCTGGTGAAGACCGGCCACCACCAGACCGGCGATGTGGGCTATATCGCTTAAATGAAAGGCGCCCACGCTTTTGGCAATTTCATTGAATTTTGAAAAATCGATCTGGCGCGGGTAAGCGGTCAAGCCGGAAATGATGAGATTCGGCTTGTGTTTTTTGGCCAGGTCCGCAATCGCATCATAGTCGAGGTATCCCGTCTTGAAATCCACGTCGTAATTAACCGCCTTGAATATTTTGCTCGTAATGCTGCCGCTCGAGCCGTGGGTAAGGTGCCCGCCGGAACTAAGGTTAAGGCCCATGATCGTGTCTCCCGGTTTTATGAGGGCATTGTAGGCTACAAGGTTGGCTACCGAACCGGAATAGGGCTGGACATTGGCATGGTCCGCCTTGAATATTTTTTTTGCCCTTTCTATGGCGATCGTTTCAATCAGGTCCGTGACCTGGTTTCCTTCATAATATCTCTTGTTCGGATACCCTTCCGCGTATTTATTGGTAAGACAGCTTCCCGAAGCCTGCTTGACGGCCTGGGAAACATAATTTTCCGAAGGGATGAGCATCAAGGCGCCGCTCTGACGGGCCTGTTCCTGGGTAATAAGCTCATAAATTTGGGGATCATATTTTTCAAGTGCAGACAACATGGCGGTTCTCCTGATTAATGATATTGTGGTCACTTTATCAGAGGAATGAAAGTAATGCAAGTTAATTTGTGTTGTAACTGAAAAGGCTATTGCCAGGGCTGCACAGGAAGACCGGCTCTACTTCACTTCGTTCAGATGCCGCCGGCCTTCCTGTTCCGCCCTATACATAGCAAGGCACTCCTCTAATAAGTTTTTGGAGAGAATGAGGTGATAAAATTTGAAAAAACCTTACCAGTATAGTTTTTTCTGATTTCTGCTATTATAATTAGCCAACAGCATGCATTATATTTTTTCTTATTTCATATTTAATGAGGGAGATTTTAATTTTCGATGTTCGGTTTTCTGAGAAATTGATTGTGCCGTATTCAGATATGGATGGCCCAGCCTTCGCCAAGGCGGGCGGCTTCCATGACGGCTTCTGAAAGAGTAGGGTGGGCGTGGATCATGGCTGCGATGTCCTCTAAGAGGAGTTCGCTTTTTTTAGCGAGTAGAATTTCGTGGATCAGCTCCGTTGCCTCGGCTCCCAGGATGTGAGCGCCCAGGATTTCTTTTGTTTTTTTGTCGTATATTATTTTGACGAAACCCTCTACCTCGTCAACGGCCACGGCCTTGCCGGCGCCCCTGTAGGGGAAAACGGCTTTTCCAAATTCCCTTCCCGCTGCTGCGGCGTCTTTTTCGGTCAGTCCGAAACCGCCTATCTGGGGTTCGCAGTAGACACCGTACGGGATTTCGTCTGCTTTTATCCGTTTTTCAGGATTTTTACCGGCCATGTGCTCCACGGCGATTTCCCCTTCCTTGGAAGCCACGTGGGCCAGCAGGGGTGTGTTGATCACGTCGCCGATGGCATAAACGCCCTTTACAGTGGTCTGGTAGTAGTCGCCGGTGACGATGAAGCCTTTTTCCGTTTTGATTCCCAGGGATTCAAGCCCCAGGCCTTCCGTGTTGGGCTTTCTGCCCACGGCTACGAGGAGCTTTTCCGCCTGTAGAGTATGGCTTTTGCCGTCCTGTTCTATGGTAATGGAAAGCTGTCCTTTTTTTGGCTGGCAGTCCGTTGCTTTGGCGCCAAGGAACGATTCAACCTTCCTCTTGTCGAAAACCCTTTTCAAGGCGGTTGATACTTCCGCATCTCCCGGCGGGAAGAGGCTGTCCAGCATTTCCACTAATGTGACGCGGGTTCCGAAGGAGGAGAGCACATAGGCGAATTCCAGGCCGATGGCGCCGGCGCCCAGAATGATGATGCTTTTGGGAACGGTTTTGAGTTTCAGGATGCCGGTGGATGAGAGGATCGATTCCTCGTCGATTTCAAAGCCCGGAATGCTCCGGGGAGAAGAACCGGTGGCAATAATGATGTTCGATGCCTCCACTTCTTCCTTCCCGACGCCTATTTTGCCCGGTGCCAGGAGTTTCCCTTCGCCCTTCAACACATCCACCTTGTTTTTTTTCAATAAAAAGGCAACTCCCTGGGACAGCCTGTCCGCCGCGGCCCGGGATTTTTCATAAACAGTATTATAGTTGAAACCGGATTTATCCAGCTTGACTCCCATTGCCTCGAGAATGGCTCCGGAGTTGAAAATTTTAGCCTGGTTGATGATGGCCTTGGAGGGGATGCACCCCCAGTTCAAACAGACGCCGCCGGGTTCCGCTTTTTCAATGACAACGGGTTTCAAGCCAAGCTGGCTTGCCCTGATGGCGGCCACGTAACCGCCGGGCCCTGCTCCCAGGACTGCCACATCATACCGGGTTTCCATAATCGCTCCTTTACCAACTATTATAAAAGCACATGATAAGGGGATTCCAGGTTATTCTTGAAAGTTTGCATGAATCTTGCCCCTTCTGCGCCGTTTATGACCCTGTGATCGCATGACAGGGTGAACCGTATTGTTTTTTGTATCCCGATTTTGTCCTGTTCGTCTACCACCGCTTCCCTGATTATCCTGCCGACGGCTAAAATAGCCGAACCGGGCGGATTGATGATGGCGGTAAATTCGTCTATCCCGAACGAACCCAGGTTGCTGATGGTGAAGGTAGCGCCCGTTATTTCGTCCAATGACAGCTTGTTTTCCCTTGCCCTGGCAATCATGGCACGCAGCTCCTCATCAATTTGATAGACGCCCTTGTTCCCGCAGTCCCGCACAACCGGGACAATGAGTCCGTCCTCCAGGGCAACGGCAAGACCGATATCGATGGAACCGTGCCTGATGATCCTGTCATTATCCCAGGAAGAATTGACCACAGGATGCCTTTTTAAGGATTCAGCCGCCAGTTTAATTAAAAACGCATTGAGTGAAATTTTTACATTACCCGCTTCGCTGTTTATCTTTTCCCTGAAGGCCAGCAGACCGTCAGACGCAACTGAAAGCCTGAGGTAGTAATGGGGGGCCGTGAATTTGGATTCGGAAAGTTTTTGGGCCGCTATCTTCCTGTTTCGGTTTAAAACAATAACTTCATCCTTTAAAACGTCAGGCTGATATTTCACGGCCGGTATTTCACCCTGTCCCTTTGTTCCGGCGGCATACTTTACAATGTCCCGCTTTATTATCCTGCCTCCCGGGCCCGAGCCGGGAATCTTTTCCGGATCGATTCCGTAATTGCCGGCAAGCTTCCTGGCAAGGGGAGAAATTCTGATTCTGCCCTTTGTGCGGGGCGGGGCAATTCCCGGTTTGAATCCTTCCGGTTCTTCCGCTTTCTCAGGCTTTATTCCCGTTTTCTTTTCCACAGGTTTTTGCTCCGGTTTTTTCAGTGAAGAGATGTCCTCGCCTTCTTTCCCTATTATGGCAATGGGGTCTCCAATTTTAGCCGAACCGCCTTCCTTCACAAGGATGGCAAGGAGAGTTCCCTCGTCCGTGGATTCATAATCCATGGTGGCCTTGTCCGTTTCCACTTCGCACAGGACGGTACCGCTTTCAATTTTATCCCCGGTTTTGACGTTCCATTTCTGTATGGTACCTTCTTCCATCGTTGGAGAAAGGGCTATCATTTGAACATACTGTGCCATCCGGTACCTCCTTGCTATAGATACAGGGTTTTCTTCACCGCCCTGATTACCTTTTCACTCGAGGGCTGGACGGCCAGCTCGAGTTTATGGTTATACGGCATCGGTACGTCCTCCGATGTGATCACTTCCACCGGGGCGTCGAGATCGTCAAAACAGTTTTTCGAGACGAGGTAACCCACGTACGAGGCCACGCTCGCCACCGGCCAGGTTTCGTCCACCACCACACACCTGTTTGTTTTTTTTACAGATTCGTAAACCGCCGCCTCGTCAAGGGGCTTGATCGTTCTCAAATCCACAATTTCAATATCAATACCTTCCCCGGCAAGTGCCGCCGCCGCCTCGGTCACCACCTTCAACGGTTTGCCGTATGTCACGACCGTCGCGTCCTTGCCTGTTCTCTTTATGTCGGCCGTCCCAATGTCGATCAGGTATTCCCCTTCCGGAACTTCACCTTCCCATGCGTACATCAGTTCACCCTCCAGAAAAACAACGGGGTTGTCGTTCCTGACGGCGCTTTTCAGGAGTCCCTTGGCATCGTACGGTGTGGCGGGACTTATTACGATGAGACCGGGGATGTGGGCGTAGATGGATTGAAGGGCCTGGGAGTGCTGGCTGGACAAATATTCGGCCGGACCGTTCGGGCCCCGGAAAACAATGGGCACACGTACCTGTCCACCAGACATGTGCAGCATCTTGGCCGCATTATTCAATACCTGGTCGAGCGCCTGGATTGAAAAGTTAAACGTCATCCATTCCACTATGGGCCTTAAACCGCCGATGGCGGCACCGATGCCGATACCGGTGAAACCTTCTTCCGTTATAGGTGTGTCCCTTACCCGGGCTGACCCGTATTTATCGTGCAGCCCCTTGCTTACCTTGTACGCCCCATTGTAGAGGGCCACTTCTTCGCCCAGGAGGATGACGTTTTCATCCCGCGCCATTTCTTCGTCCATTGCCTGGCGCAAGGCCTCCCGCATCGTGATTTTAGCCATCGCTTTTCCCTTCCCGTCCTTTTAGACGATCACATCTTCGTAAAGCGTTTTAATGTCCGGCTCCTCGCTTTTTTCAGCGAAATCCACCGCCTCGGCGACCTTTTTACGCGCCTTGCCGTCGATTTTGCCGAATTCCTCTTCCGTCAGGAGCTTGTTTTCAATGAGTTCCGCCTTGAGGTAGACAATCGGATCGAGGTTCTTATATGCATCCAGCTCTTCCCTGGTCCTGTAAGTGGCCGGGTCGCTCATTGAATGGCCTTTATACCGGTATGTCTTGATCTCGAGGAACGCCGGGAGTTTTTCCTTACGGGCCCTTTCAACCGCTTCCGACACTTCGCGGTAAACGGTCAGGACGTTCATGCCGTCCACCTGTTTACCCGGGATATCGTAGGATTTTCCCATGAGGGAAAAGTTGTGGACGCTTGAAACCCGTTTAAAAAAAGTGCCCATCCCGTACTGGTTGTTCTCGCAGATGAATATGACGGGGAGGTTCCAGAGCCGGGCCAGGTTCAGGGTCTCATGGAACGAACCCTGGTGGATGGCGCCGTCGCCGAACATGCATAACACGACGCCGTCTTCCCCCTTTACCGACAGTTTCAGCGCGTAGCCGCCGGCCACGGGGATGTGGGCGCCCACGATGCCGTTGCCGCCGAAGAAGTGATTTTTGACATCGAAGAAATGCATGGAACCGCCCTTGCCCCTTGAAATGCCGGTGATTTTTCCGTACAGCTCGGCCATCAAAGCCCTGACGTCCGAACCGCAGGCAATGGCGTGCCCGTGGTCACGGTAGGCGGTAAAAACCGCATCTTTCTTTAAATCCAGGGCCGCTATGGCGCCCACCGCGACCGCTTCCTCCCCGATATAGAGATGCAGAAAACCGCCGATTTTTTTCAGGCCGTACATCTTGGAGGCCATTTCCTCGAACCTTCTTATCAGGACCATCTTTTCAAGCAGGGAAAGAAGAAAATCCTTCTTGAAAGACTTGATATCGTATGTGTCCGCTTTATTTCCCGCCATTTTTTCCTCCTTCAAAGGAGACAAATGTTTTCTTCCCCTTCATCGGATCAAAGTACACAGCTTCCTTTATGATGGTCTCCAGCACGATAAAATCCGTGTCGTTCCCTTTAAGCTTCCAGAACACGTGAAGCCTCCGCCCCATTTTTTCCATGACTTCCTTCTTGATGGAGGGATTGTCCACCACGTGCACATGGACCGAAACATTCACTACCTCGTTCAACGTTGCCGTCTGGAACATCCAGGCCGCCGCCGGATTTTTATTTACGTCAGATACCTTGCCGAAATTGCCCGATGAAACGGCATAGATTACTCCCTCCCTTTCCGGGAGGAGTACCGGGCTCATCCAGCGCATGTGCGGTTCGCCCTTGTCAGATATTGTTGCAAAGACGGCGCTTTTAGCCCGCCCGATGAGGTCTTCTATCTTTGTCAGGATTTCTTTCGCAGTCATAATCCCTCCTTAATCAAATGTCCCTGCCATTTTAATTTTTGCGGCAGCAATGAATTTTTATCGCCTTTCAGGCAGTCAATTTTCTTTACCCTGAGTCCCTCGAACCAGAGCCTGAGTTTCAGGTCCCTGTCTTCGGCCGTGTCTTTGGTATCTACGATAAATTCTTCCGGATATCCGTAAACCCAGGTGCGGCTTTTCATTTTTACGAGGTAGTCGCTGAACAATTTCTTATCCACAAGGCTTTCCGGCGGGACGGGAGTGAATTTTCCGGAAACGAATTCCGAAGCGATGGCGTCCTGAATTTTATATATGGTGAGACCTTCGTTTAGCCGGGAAAGGTTTTCAACAACGCCGGGCCGCGAGGGAACGGCGTGGTCGTATATCGAATAACCCGGTTTTTCAAGATACTTCTGAAGGTTTGCGAGATTGCTCCGGACCAAAAGCGTACCGTGATGTAAAGAACCTGTTTTCCTGTGGCAGAAGGCATTGCCCGATATTTTTTTTCCTTCAATGAGGATATCCCTGTCCCCTGAGACAACCGCGTTTATGGAAAATTCTTTCAGCACATTCAAAATAATGCTGAAATTCCTGTCACGGTCGAATTTTTGCCTGGCCGTGATGAAGCTAAAATTGAGGTTGCCCTCGTCATGGTAAACGGCCCCGCCCCCGGATATCCGGCGGCCGATCCGTATATCGTTTTCCAGCGCCTGTTCCACATCGCATTCCTTGTACGGGTTCTGGAACCGGCCGATAACGATGGCCTTGTCTGTTTGCCAGAGAAAAAGCATGGAATAATGGTCTGAAAGGTGATTCAGAGCGTATTCTTCAAACGCGAGGTTATAGTAGATGTCCCGGTTGCCGCCGTACACGACAATTTTTTCATATACCATACTATAATAGTAATAAATGTATGTTATTTAGTTAATACCGCGGCACCATAACCTGAAAAAAAAGCCCCGGCGTTTTGAGCACCGGGGCTTTTGATTTATCTCCTGCCGGTCCAGCGGATCGAGAAGTTGCCAACGGGTATCCCGGCCGAGGCGTCGGGAGAACCCGTACCAATTTCATCACCCAGGTCGAAATCTATCAACGGGGTGATGGAAGTTTTTACTATGGATGTGAAATTATCCACAGAGTATTCAACGTTGAACAGGGGGGCGGAGGAAAGATCGTTTCCGGCAACCTCCTGCACATCGGCGATGGACCAGGGGTGCCCGTCGGGATAGACGACGCCGTGGAACGGTGCAACCGGCTCCGCGGTTCCTTCCGGACTGTTCCAGGGGAACCGGCAGTTGTCCCTGCCTATGCCGAATTCCCACATGATATAGCCGGTCCCGCCGGTAAAGTAATTGACGATGCCGGGAACGGTCTGGCTATTGCGGTTCATGCACTCCGTGCAAAGGGCCGCCCTGCCTGCCTCCGCGCCCGAATAGCCGTCGTATTGGTGCCAGGAAAAGAAATCGGAATAACTGCCCCCGTCGTATTTTTCGCAGGTCGAGGTTACCGGAATGGGAGAACCGGTTTCCTTTATCCAGGCATAAGCGTCCCTCCTCATGAGGACCGGGGTGTCCATATCATCCTCGTAAATATAGATGTTTGTATCTTTGGCGGTTATTTTCAAGTGGTACATCGTATCCGGCAGGATCGTCATCGGTTTGACCGCGACCTCCGTCCAGTTGTAATTCATTTTTTTCCCCTTTATTGATTAAAATTTATTAAATGCAATTACCTCAAATAAACCCGTTGCCTATTTCCCCGGCCTTGTATAATCAGGTATGCATAAATACAACGGGAAGCAAAGTTATAACAGAGTTATTTGAACCCCTAAAACATACCCGGACCTGAAGATCTCCGGCGTTTAGGAATTCAGTGTTTATGATTTTGAGGATGATTGAGAGGCAAAAGTATATTATTCTTAATATATTTTCAAGCCCCTTTACGTGAAATTGAAAAAAACATAAAAAAGTATAATATTGGGGTTGTTTATCAAAATTCTTAGCAAAAATAATAAATATCTATTAAACTAAAATGGCAGGAGAATATGAGATGGGTATAGTGAAACCCGCTGAGAAGAAAAGACCCACGCTAGGGCTGCTTATTAACCAGATTATCGGCCCGTATAATGGTCTTCTATGGCGCGCGGCCGCCGATGCAGCCCGGACCCTGGATTTTAACCTGACTGTCTATATTTGCGGCTCAATCAATGTCCGGCGGGTGGTTGATTACCAGTCCAATGTCGTCTTTTCCTATATAAATCCGGATTCCGTAGACGGCCTGCTTTACGCCTCGGGCACCCTTTTCATGACCTCCCTGGACATCATTTCCGGCCTGATTTCGGATTACGCGGCGTCGATTCCTTCCGTCAGCATCGGCATGGAACTGGAAGGAATGCCCAGCGTCCTTGTAGACAATAAACAGGGCCTGGAACTGCTTATCGGCCACCTGATAGAAAACCACGGCAGGAAAAACATAGCCTTCATAAAAGGTCCGGAAGGCAACCAGGATGCCGCGGAGCGATACCAGGCCTACCTTGACGCATTGAAAAGCCATGATGTTCCGTTTAATCCGGACCTGGTGACGCAGGGCGATTTTATGGAGGATTCCGGAAGGGAGGCGGTTGTAACCCTTCAGGCCAGGGAAGCAAAGTTCGACGCCCTTGTTGCGGCAAATGACCAGATGGCCCTTACCGCGATGGACCACCTGCTGGCGCAGGGGGTGAAGATTCCGGAGGATATATCCATAACGGGTTTTGACAATATCTTTTACGCGGAACACAATATCCTGTCCCTCTCGACAATCAGCCAGCCCACCAAGAAAATGGTCTTTAAGGCAGCCGAGATGATTCTTTCGATGTTGAAGGGTGAGAAGGTGCCGGAAAAAATGGAATTCCCGGCCGAGGTCATCCTGCGGGAATCCTGCGGGTGTACGGAAACCACCTTGATGGAAAGCGCGGACATGGATGACGGGACCAGGCACCTGGACCCGGGCAACACCCTGTTCAATGAACTTCGCGACGCGTTGAACCAGGATGTTGCCGACGGTATGACGACCCGTTTCCTGCCGAAGTTCCACAGGATCGTGAATGAAAAATTCCGGAAAGATGAAGAGATCCTGTTCCTCCAGGAAATCATTTCAAGACTCTATTTTTCCGTCAATGCCATGCCGGAAAGCACGATTGCGGAATGGAGTCTCCAGCAGGCCCAGGTTTATCTCATAAAAAAGCTGCTGGACAAGGAAGCGAATATAAACAGGTCTTTGATCAACGTGCTTACGTATATGAACGACAGTGATTATGATCTCATGACCATACTTTCCCTGGAAGAATTGAAGGCTCTTTTATACCGCCAACTGCCTATTTTAGGATTTAACCGTTTTTTTCTTGCCCTTTATCCCGAGATAGCCCGTCATGTCAAGGGAGATAATTGGAAGCGCCCGGAAACAGCCCGCCTTATCGTGGCCTATAACGGGAAAAGGCTTTCAGACGGGGTGGAAGACAAACTGGTAAAGACCGAGTTCCTTATACCGCCGGAATTGCTCTCGGATGAAAAACCGCTGGTTATGGTTCTTTTTGCGCTTTTTTTCCAGGAACAACAGTACGGCTATTTCCTGTTCGAGGAGAACGCGGGGAACAATTTTATGTTCACCATGCTCTGCAACCAGATAAGGGGTTCCCTTAAAAGGTTATATGCCACAAAGGCACAGATGGAACTGGAGAAAAAGCTCAGGGATACGAATGAAAGGCTGCTTGACCTGGACCGGGCTAAGACAGCGTTCTTTACAAATATATCTCATGAACTGCGGAGCCCGTTGACGCTTCTTCTTACCCCCCTGGAATCCCTTCTTTCAGGTGATACATCGGAATTGCCGGACAGGGTGAGGACTCTGCTGGAATACATGCATTCGAACAGCCTCAGGCTGCTGAAGCTGATTACCGACCTCCTCGATTTTGCACGGATAGAAGCCGGGCGGATGTCCCTGAAGCTCCGTAAAACAGACGTCTCCCGTCAGGTTGCCAGCTACGTGTCCACCATCAAGTCGGCCGCCGAGGATAAGGGCATTAAACTGACGTTCAACGATCACACGAGCCTTCTCGTCGCCTGGATAGATACGGACCTGTTTGAAAAGGCCATTTTCAACCTGTTTACAAATGCCCTCAAATTCACGGACAAGGGCGGATCGATTACCGTTGAGCTGAAAGCGGACAGGAATTCCTTTTTCGTCACCGTTCAGGACACCGGCATCGGGATGCCCGAGGACAAGCTGGATGAGATTTTTGAGCGGTTTACGCAGCTCGATTCCTCGCCTTCGAGGAAGTACAAGGGCACTGGAATAGGCCTGGCCTTTACCAGGGAAATACTGGAACTGCATGGCGGTTCAATAGCGGTTAAAAGCAAACCCGGTGCGGGTTCCTCGTTTACGATGTCCCTGCCTTTGAATAAGGAAGCCGCCAAAGCAGAAGAACAGGCGGAAATTGAAAATATCAGGGAAGTGAGCCCCCTCATTCTTTCCGGAATTGATGAATCGAAGGAAGATGTCCCGGTATTAAAGGACCATTCGGCACCGGGGTATGAGAAGGTCCTGGTAATCGATGACAACCAGGATATGCGGAGCTTTCTTGCCTTGATGCTCGAGAACAGTTACCAGGTGATTCTTTCATCGAGCGGGGCGGACGGGCTTGAAAAGGTCCGGACGGAAAAACCGGATTTGATCCTCTGCGACGTGATGATGCCGGAGATGGACGGGTACGAAGTGTGCCAGATACTCAAGTCGGACGAGGGCACGGCATCCATTCCCCTGATCCTCATTTCGGCCAGGCCGGAAATGGCGGCCAAGGTGGAGGGCCTTTCCGGCGGGGCCGACGATTACCTGATAAAACCCTTTAATCCCCAGGAACTATACGTGCGTGCAAGGAACCTGCTGGCCGCCGCGCGTCTTTCCCGGGAGGTACAGAAGCAGCGGGATGCTCTTGAAAAGGCCCTGGGTGATTTAAGGGCGGCGCAGAGCCGGCTCATCGTTTCGGAAAAACTGGCTTCCCTCGGGCAGCTGATCTCAGGGGTGTTCCATGAATTGAATACACCGATCGGGGCCATCAGGGCATCGAGCGGCAACGTAGCGGCAGCCCTCAAGGACATCAGGAAATACCTTCCCCTGTTCACCAGGTCCCTGGATGAAAAAGAAATCGATCTTTTTTTAGATCTCGTCGAGAGGGCTTTCAAGAATACGAGCCCGCTCTCTTCAGAAAAAGAGAGGGCCGCACGTAAAAGTTTGACAAAAATACTGGAAAACAAGCGGATCAATGAACCGGATATGATTGCCGAACTTCTTGTCGATATGGGCATCCATGACAGGATCGATCCCTTTATTGCTTTTTTCGGAAAACCGGAAGGCATAACGGCCCTGCAGATGGCCTCCAGGTTTGCCTCGATTGCCAGGCAGAGCGGCGCGATAGAAAAGGCCATTGAAAAATCAATCAAGGTGATGTACGCCCTGAAAAACTATTCCCGCATAGACGAAAAAGAGGAGAAGGTAAATGCCGATATAACGGAGGGAATAGAGACGGTGCTTTCCCTGTATGAAATTGAGGGGAAAAAGGGGTTGGAACTGGTAAAGAAATACGATCCTGTTCCGCCTATAGACTGTTATCCGAATACCCTTAACCAGGTCTGGATAAACCTCCTGAGTAATGCCCTCTACGCCATGGAATACCAGGGCGTCCTCGAAATCCGGGTAATTGATGAACCCGGTTCGATCAAGGTGAGTGTTGCCGACAGCGGCCACGGCATTCCCCAGGAAATTCAGGACCGGGTTTTTGAACCTTTTTTCTCGAACAGGCCGCTGGGAGAAGGTTCCGGCCTGGGGCTGGACATATGCAAACGCATTGTTGAGAAACACGGCGGCGCCATAGATTTCGAAAGCAAACCAGGCAGGACCGTATTCACGGTTACGCTGCCGAAATGATTATATTTTTTCCAATTTCCTTGACAATCTCGATTTAAGGGGGATTAAAATGATCAAGAATACCGTTCTCACGGCTGTTTCCCTGCTTATTATTTTTTTCATGCCCTGGGGGTGTGTAACCACCACACACGAACAGGAGGGGGGTCCGCAATCCGGTGTTTTCTACGCGAAGATAGATCCTGCGGAGAGGGAAAAAGCGGCTGAAGTTATAGACGATGCCCTGAAAACGGCAGATGAAAGCCCTGAAAAATTCAGGGAAAGCCTGTTAAAGGAACTGGACAAAACTACACAGATTGCCGGCGCGGCGAATAAGCAGAAAATGGCCGCGCAGATGAACGAGAATATCAAAAACGCCCTGGACAGGAAAGACTTTGGCGAGGATGACAAGAAAAGCGTCGTCAAGCTTCTTTCCGAGTACAGGAAGTATTTAAAGGACGGGGACAAAACCACACTGAAAATCAGGGTGGACGGCAAGTACGGATTCATCAATGCCTTCGGGGAGGTTCTTGTTCCACCCGTACTCGACGGCAGTGATACGGGCAGGTATAATGCCGGATTTATCTGGGTAAAGGGAAACCCCAGCTATGTGGTACTGAATGATAAGCTGGAAACAATTTTTGAAAGTGACAGCCGCCATTTTGACAAATTGAACCTTTATTCGGAAGGGCTGGCACAATTCACTGAACAGGGAAAAGCCGGTTTTATTGATGAATCGGGCCGGATCGTCATTGGGGCAGTTTACGAGGACGCGGAAAATTTTTCCGGAGGGCTGGCGGCCGTCAAGCTCAACAACAACTGGGGCTTCATTGATAAAAAAGGCAAAATGGTCATAGAAGCGGAATACCACAGTGTGTCTAGTTTCGACCACGGTTTTGCCACGGCCGGTAAAAACAATAAATACGGCGTGATTGATCCGAAAGGAAACTTCCTTTTAAAAATGGATTATGATTCAGTTTACCTGGAGGACGGCTTCTCCCTGCTCATGCTGGACGGAAAACACGGCGTCTTCGACCTGGCCGGCAGGAAAATGATATATGCCGTAGAATACGATGACTTGGAGCATTGGGGAAAAAATTTCAAGGTAAAAGAGAATGGGCAGTACTTCCTTGGGGATGAACAGGGAAATATAAAAAGCTGGGGGTATGACACCATCACACTCTCCAAGGGAGCGTATTTTATCGTCATTAAACGTTACAGAAAAGGCGTTATTGACCGAACCGGTAAACTCATCCTGGACTTCGATGATTACACGGAGCTTACCATTGCGCCCGGCGAGGAAAAATATATTGTCGGCAAACTGAGAGACGAAACCGTGTACCTGGTTTATGACATTAACGGCGTCCTCATCAAAACCCTGAACTATGACGATGTCCAGCCGCTCAAGCAGGGATTCAAGGTAAAGAAGAACGGCAAATACGGACTGCTTGACAACAGCTTTAACGAAACCATTACCTGCAAATACGACTATATCCTCGAGTTTTATAACGGCCTGTACGAGGTTCAGAAAAACGGGCGGTACGGATGTGTGGACATATCGGGTAAAAGTATTATTGACATCGGGTACGACTATTTTGTTGATATCGGCGGGAAATACATAAAGACAAGCCTTAAGCAACGTTTCGGTATCATGGATTACGAGGGAAACACGCTCATTCCGCCGACCTATGAATCGATCCTGACTTACGGCTCCTCGGGGCCGTTTGTCTGCAAAAAGCCGGATACTTTCCGTTTTTACGATGTTGCAGTAAAAAAGATGCTTCCCGATACGTACGGATATATTTCGGATTTTGAAACCGGTTTTTTAGCGAACAAGGACAGTAAAATGGCGCTGTTGGATCAATCCCTCAAGAATATCCTCCCCTTTGCGTATGATTCGATAAACGAATATAAAGGAGGGAGATACCGGGTGCAGTTGAACGGCTTATGGGGTATTGTTGATAAAAAAAACAACCTCATCCTGGATATCCAGTACAGCAGTATCGATACGGTTCCGGATAACCGGACAAGTTTATCCGACGGTTTTTATATTACCATGTTCGAAGGCTATGAAGGCTATGACAAAATCATCATGATAAAGCAGGGAGACAAGTGGGGTTTCCTCGATCAGCGGGACAAGATGCTCATCAAACCGCGTTTTGACGATGTTGCCCAGTTCAGCGACAATGCCCTGCGTGTGAAGGAGAACGGCAAATGGGGCCTCCTCGATTCCGGAAACGGTAAAATTCTTCTCAAGCCGGCATTTGACACCCTTGCGGACATTTATGACGGGACAGCCATAGCCACCATCGGACCGAAAAACGCGAACCCCGACTGGTTTGCCATAGGCGAAAAGGGAGAACAGCTGTTTGCTTTCGATGCTACCATACAGGAGGTTTTCACCATGGTGCAGGGTTACTGCATTGTCAAAGAGTTCAGCGGCGGGTACCTTGATGAAAACGGCGACCAGGTGTCTTTGTACGATTATTCGGTTTTTGACAGCAGGAATAAAACCAGGACCCTGCTGGACGATTTGGATGATCTTCGGGGCAGCCATTACACATTCAGTACGGTCCTCTACCACGGTGGTCTCAGTGTAGTCAAGGGATCAGGGAAATGGGGAGTGGCCGGCCTGCGCGGGCAAATGTACATGGACTTCGAACTGGACGATAAAATAAATTTTAAATATGAGAACAACCGGTTGGAGGAGCATGCAATCTTCAAGAAGGATGGCCGTCTCGGGCTGGTAAACAAGGATTACCAGGTTATTGCTCAACCCCTGTACCAGGAAATGCAGGAATTTTCCGATAAATTTTACAATGCTAAAAGGGACGGGTTCTGGTACCTGGTCAGTATCGATACGGGTGAGGAAACGGCCGGCCCTTACAAGGCTATCAGCACATTTTTAATAGATAAAGACAAAAAGGAATTAAGTGTCCAGGGGGTAAATAACATGTACGGGTTTATCGATCCGGAAGGTAAACTTATCATTGAGCCCAGGTTCAACCAGGTAACCGGTTTTTCCTCTGTAATTGCCGGCTATAAGAAGGATAACAAGTGGGGTGTTTTTGACATCACGGATACGGTCCTTACCGAGCCCCTGTACGACAATGTCTCCACCGTGACCGACGGCATCATCAAATACAACATCGAGAACAGGATCGGGTACCTTAACATCATGGGAATGAAGATATACGAGATTTGGAGTGCGACAAATTGAAGGATGTGTTCTGTTGCAGAGTAATTCAGATAAAATATAATTGGAAATTGATATATTCGATTATGTTATATCATTTGATTCGTCGGGTAGTTCATCAATTTGATAACCCTTAAATTTATTTGACATCCCCAAAGTTTTGTGTTAATATCAGTGAAATTATTAAATGGAGATTTCACTATGAAAAAAATTATCATTATTGTTCTCTTTTTAACTTTTATTTTTATTTCATCCTGCGATATGGGTTCGTCAAATCCAACACCCAATCCAACCCCGATACCTCTAAAAAATGCTGTGATTTATGATGATAATGATAATAATATCGGGAATGCTATATTTATAGATCCATATAAATTGTCGATTTTATCCTCAAATGATTATATATACCATATTTCCTGGAGTGGTAGCTTACTTCCCAATGATCCCCTATATTTCACGGAGGTGGATTGTGCTGGAACGGCATATATATATAATTCTTGGATAATTTATGGAAAATCTACATTCTATTCGGCGTATCTAGGAACCTTGTTTACAGCCAATACAATAAATGCCGATGGTACCCTCTATTATCTACCGGGGGCTGTGACAGTCAATTCCATGGATACGAATGGGGCGTGTACTAATGGGATTCCCCAACCTTCAGGCTTCAATTTTGGTGAATTAAAAACCATAACACGCGCGGAGGCAGGTATTCCAGCGACCATTACGCCTCCCTTAACGATTGTTTTCGAGTAATTTATTTACTGTTCGAATTAATCAATAATTCATTAAAAATATCTTGCACTCCCAACAAATTTAAAGTACAATTTCAATACATATGTGACAGGATAGCAGTTGCGGCTGTGTCCGGGTCTTCTTATATGGCTGCATTTTCCGGATTAACCCCTTTAGAGGGATAATATATTAGTAAAACAATAAAGTATTTTAAAATATAACTTAACAAAAAATTAAATAATTATTTAAAGCAGGATTTTATATAAAAAATGAAACAGATAAAATATAATTTTTACAGCAAAAATAACCTCAGTACCCGTCAGGATAATGCATTGAATGTTTCCATAACAGGCCGGTCCGATGGTTTTATCAGCGTCCGGGTTCCCTACAACGAAATCCTCCTTTCTTCAATCCGAAAAATTCCCGGCCGTCGTTGGGACCCTGAGAACAAGGTCTGGCTTTTGCCGGACACGCAGAAACATGCCGGTCTGCTGCTTCGGCATCTTTACGACACCGGGCTTTTTCTGCATGAAGATGAACCGTACACCAGGGAAGCAGTCGAACTGGAAGCCACGGCGAAGATGCTGGACCGGTACACCCGGGCCATCGAGTCGCGCCATTACAGTACGAGGACAAAAGCTGTTTACATTGGGTGGGTCAAGAAATACATCGACTATAAAATTAACAAACCGAAAGAAATGACCATTGAAAAGCAGATAAACGGGTTCCTGACGCATCTGGCAGTTGACAAGAAGGTAAGTTCTTCCACCCAAAACCAGGCCCTGGCGGCGATTCTTTTTCTATACAGGCATGTTCTGAACCAGAATGTCGATGAACTGGGTGAAATTATCCGGGCCAAAAAGGCCAGACGCTTGCCCGTGGTCATGAGCTGGGATGAGGTTAAAAGAGTATTTGCCAACCTTGAAGGCGTCTTTTTACTGGCGGCAAAACTCATGTACGGCACCGGATTGCGCCTGATGGAATGCCTGGAATTAAGGGTACAGGACATTGATTTTTACAGGAAAGAGATTACCGTTCACAACGGTAAAGGGGCCAAGGACCGCGTCACGATGCTCCCGGAAGCCCTGATTCAGCCGCTTCAGGATCACCTGGCAGAGGTGAAAACCCTGCATGGCCAGGACATATCCGAAGGATGGGGATGCGTCGTCATGCCTGCCGCCCTTGACCGTAAATATCCCAATGGATCGGCTGAATGGCCCTGGCAATGGGTGTTTCCCCAGGAAAGACGCTGGATAGACAGGTCCACAGGCCGTCAAGGCCGGCATCACATGGACGAATCCGTCCTACAGCGGCATGTGCATTCCGCGGTTATAAAAGCAGGCCTGACCAAGCGGATAAGCTGTCACACATTCCGCCATTCCTTTGCCACGCACCTTATTGAAAGCGGTTACGATATCCGTACTGTCCAGGAATTACTGGGCCACAGCAGCGTCAAAACAACAATGATCTATACCCACGTCCTCAATCGCGGCCCATCCGGCGTACGCAGCCCCATGGACAGCCTCAATTAATTATATTGGTCAGTATAAGAAACCGCAAAAAAAATATACGTCTATGTATAAAGGCCTGGGGGATGGGGAGTTAGGAGCTTTTTTGTAAGAGGGGTCGGGGTACTAAAGAAAATACGTTGAACAGGACAATTATTGTTAGGCCGACGCCTTCGGCGCGAAAATGAAAATAGGTAAAAACATATAGGTTAATTTAAGAGAGTTGCTTTGAATATCTGGATTA
>JAFGKU010000195.1 GCA_016928415.1 Spirochaetales bacterium | reverse complement strand
TCTTCAACCAGGACGCCACCTTCTACAGGAGGGCCGGTCTTGCCGATTCTTCGATGGTATCGTTTGAATCATACAACTTTCCTGGCAGCTATATCCGGCACGCCGATTACCTGCTCCGTATAGACCCGATTTCGGACGCCCTGGGCAATTCGGATGCCACCTTCAGGGAAGTCTCCGGCGGATCGGCCGCCACGTCTACCCCGACGCCCATACGGACTTCCACGCCCACGCCGACCTGGACGCCGACACCTTCCCGAACGCCGGCAAATACGGCGACACCGACGCCGACCAGTATCACCACAACGGGATACCCCATCCCGGGTCTGATAGAAGCGGAAAATTACTCGGCCATGAGCGGCATACAGACGGAAAGCTGTTCCGAAGGCGGCTTGAATGTCGGCTGGATTGAAGCGGGCGACTGGATGGATTATCAGGTAAATGTCGCTGCAACCGGTTCTTATCTGGTTGAATACCGGGTTGCCGCGTTAAGCGCCAATGTTTCCCTCCAGCTCCAGGAAGGGGCAACGGTATTGGGGACAATCACCGCCCCTTCAACAGGCGGCTGGCAGACATGGACAACGGTAAGTCATACCGTGAGCCTTGGTGCGGGAAACCGGACCTTGAGGGTTTATGCCTCAGGAACGGGCTGGAATATAAACTGGCTGAACTTCACGTCAGGGAGTGTGGCTACAGCCACGCCGACCCGAACCCCGGCGCCGACGAATACACCTGCCGGGACCGCAACCCCCACCCCCACACAGGTTTCAAACCTTACAGATATCACTAATCTGGGCGGAACCGTTTCGGCACAGTATACCGATTCACCCTCGGGTGAAGACATCGCGAAACTCATTGACAATTCCAGTTCCACCAAGTACCTGACCTTCCATGCCTCGGGCTGGGTCCAGTTCCAGGCAAACGCCTCGTATGTGGTCACGAGCTACTCGATCACATCCGCAAACGATGCGGCAGAACGCGACCCGTACACATGGACCCTCCAGGGTTCGACGAACGGGTCCTCATGGGTCACATTGGATTCTCGCAGCGGAGAAGACTTCCCGAACAGGTTCCAGCTCAGGACCTTCTCGTTCACCAACTCCGCAAGCTACAATTATTACCGGCTCAATATGACAAATAATTCGGGCACAATCCTCCAGCTGGCGGAATGGGAAATTTTCGGAACTTCCGGTACAGCCAACACGGCAACGCCGACGGCAACGCAGGCGGCTACCTCAACGCCGACTCAGGCTGCTACCTCAACACCTACCCCCACTACCTCAGCGGCGGGCTTTACGGATAACTTCAATGACAATGCCATCGGAAGCGCCTGGACCATGTACAGCGGTACCTGGAGCGAGAGCGGCGGGATCCTGAGGCAGGATTCAACGTCCCAGGGAGACCCGTGCAAGGCGATAGCGGGCAGCAGCGGTATCAGCCTGGGAAGCAACCAGACGATTACGGCCAAGGTGTACATCAACAGCTGGACAGACGGTGATTCCGCCCGGGCAGGAGTTTCCCTGTTCACCGGGACGGGTGACGGCCGGGGATACAATCTTTTGTTCCACAACAACCATTCAACGGTTCAGTTCCTGGACGACATGGTTGCCTGGGGAACGAGTTACACGTTCAACTGGTCCAATCAAACCTGGTACTGGTTCAAATTGATGACGGAAAACGGCACTTTGTACGGTAAGATCTGGCAGGACGGCACCGCCGAACCCGCCAACTGGCTTTATACATGGACACGAAGCGGCAGAACCGGATACCCGGCGTTAAACGGCGGCACTTCGGGCCACGGCGGCTCCTGCACCGTATTCTTTGATGATGTACAAATAACAAGTCCTTGATTAAACGGTAGGGGAAAAAGGCCTTCCACTTTTTATATTTTACGTTTGGGGGATCCTTGATCAGGATTCCCCAAAAATTCCGAAGGCACCCGGCTGCCTGTATTCATGCAGCCGGGTGTATTTTATATGAATTATGAATAGATTTACCAAATACATACACTATTCATTAATGGGTATTTTTCTTTAGTACTATCAGGGTTATATCATCCGTCAACCGGGCTTCGTCGATGAACGAATTAAAATCACCGATCAATACATCGATGATTTTCTTTGCAGAGGCGCCTTTTACATTGCCGAGTGAAGCGAGGGCCCTCTCAATCCCGTATTCTTCGCTGCCCGAATTCCTTCCCTTAATAAATCCGTCGGTGAACATAACGATAAAATCATTGCTTTCCAGCTTCAAAATACCGGTCTCATATTCCTTTAAATCCTTATCCTTGGCGGCAATCACCTCGACAGTATCTTTACTGTCGTTTTTAAAGATTACATTGGAATGTTTTGAAATAACGTATTGAATCCTGTCTTCCTGAAAACGAAGCAGCGTACCGTATAAAAAGTGGTCCGACAGGCCCGTTTCATTTATCAATGTCTCGTTTACGCTCTTCATAACCTTGGATAATTCCACCTTGATCATTCGCTGGAAAAGCTTATACACGATCGACTGCGCTATCACGGCGACCAGGCTGGCTGAAATTCCATGGCCGGAGACATTGAAAATTCCTATACCGCCCATCTTCCCGTTAACGGTATAAAAATCATACAAATCCTTTGAAACACCGGATACCGGTTTGAATATATGCGCGATATCCCACAATTCATTGGGCGGCAGGCTGACGGGATACAGCGTTTTCCGGACAGTGGTTGTCATGGCCATATCCTTGCGCCATATCCGCTGCGCGTCTTCGATGATTTTCGCGGAACGTTCCAGGTTGCCCATGAGAATATTGAACCAGGCCCCCATGCTAGAAATTTCTTCCCTGCAGATGGTTTTATATACCAGGCATTCCCTGCAGGATTTCACCTCTTTACGCATTATATGCGGGCAAAGAACCTGTTTTTCAAAAAGGGTGGCAAAAGAACCCATTTCGGCAAAACAGCTTTCATCCGATTCATCATACATGCGGCATTTCTCATCCACGCATTTTAGAATTTCCGAACAGGCTACCCTCTTGACGGGATACCTGACGGAAAGCTTACCCATGGCCCCTTCAATGAACGTGTCCAGAAATTGCCTTAGAGGTTTTGTAATGGACCTGATTATCAGCATATTGGCCGTGGATGCGGCCAATACAAGCAGCGAGGTGGCAATAATGGCAAAAAGGAGTATGAAATCGATTTGATTCTGGATATCGCTTTCCAGCAATGGTATGAGGCTGTTATTCCAAAGCCAGTTAAAATCATCTTCTGCCGAGGTGACGGCGGAATCGCTTCTTCTGAATCTCAGGTTTTCCCTGATTTTGATGATCTGGGAGAGCATTTTGGGAGTGATATCGAGTTTGTTCTGCCTTTCAATGACAGACAATATGCTCAAATGGTTCTCATCAAGGTAACTCATTATTTCCCGGCCATCCTTGATGTCGAGAATATCAATAACCTTATCTACCACGATGCGGTAAAAACCCCACAATCCCTTGCTTTGATCAATGATGCCCGAAACCTCGTATCCCAATGCAGCGATGCGTTCGGACGAGACGAGGATATCATGCTCGGCCTGAAAATTATAAAGGCTCAAACGCCACTTTTCAAACACTTCGGAATGATTGCTGTCAGCCATGAGCAGCTCTTTGGTCGTGTTATTCAGTATGGCCCACTTGGAAAAAACCGAGAAAACGAGACGCTCATCATCCTTGTATTCAATGATTCTTATGAATGAAATGAAAACGATGAATACAACACTCACAAAAATTACCAGGATGAGGGATACGATTATTAATAATTTATTTTTTACACTCATAAAATCTCCAGATTCCGGACCTGTGTTCAGACCAGCTGAACGGCCAGGTTCTTTTCCTTTAACAGGGTAACCTCGACCGGGTCCGCCTTTTTATCGGTAATCAGGATATCCAGTTCACTCAAATCCGCGATCCGCGCAAGGGATACATTGCCGATTTTGCTTGAATCGGCCAGAACAACGCACCGCCGCGAGGAATTTATAAACAGGTTTTTCATCTCGGCATCGGCAATATTGGCGCTCGTGATACCGTATTCAGCCACTATGCCGCTGACACCGATCATGGCGATATCGGCGTGGAGCTGATTCAGGATAAAACGCGCATAAGGATTTACGAGTGAATGATATCCGGACTTCAATGAGCCGCCCGTAACAATAACCGAAATATCCGGCTGTTCTTCCAACAGCAGGGCAATGTTTAATGAATTGGTAATAACGGTAAGGTTTTTTTTCAGGCTCAGGTTCCTGGCCAGCTCCAAAACAGTGGAACTGGCATCGAGAATAATCGTGTCACCGTCGGAAATGAGATCAATGGCAGCCCGGCCGATCCGTTTCTTTTCCTCGAGGAAAGTATCCGATTCATCGGTAATAACCGGTTCAAAACCCATTTTGGTGTTTAAAATGGCTCCGCCGTGTGTTCTGCGTAATATTTTCTGTTTCTCCAGCAGGTCGAGGTCCTGCCTGACGGTTACTTCGGAGACATCCAAATCCTTTGCAAGGTCGGCAACGCTTCTGCTGCCGTGTCTGCCCAATATTTCAAGGAGATAAGTTCGTCTTTCCTCGGGAAACATTAAAAACCACCTTTCAATTCGGATAAAGTGATTTTAGGGGTAAATTTCTATTTTGTCAATTCTGCCTGTTCCCGCATTGAGGCATACGTAACCCTGGTGGCCTTTGAGGAAACGGGTAAACTTGAAAAGAATCTCTGGAGAAGTATGAATATAAATACGAGAACACCAATGACAATCCGCGTCCAATGGGAGCTTAGCTGTCCCTGGAATGTGATAAAAGTCTGGATGATACCGGAAATCAGAACACCGAACATGGTGCCGGCCATGAAACCCACGCCGCCGGAAAGCAATGTTCCGCCTATGACAACAGCGGAGATGACGTCCAGCTCAAAGCCTTTACCGGACAGGCTCCAGGCCCCGGAAGTGTACATCGTATAGACAATGCCGGCAAGCGCGGAACAAAATCCGTTGAGCGTATAAACGCCAACCCTTGTTTTTCCGATCGGAACGCCCAGAAGGCGGGCAGACTGTATATTGCCCCCAATGGCATAGACGTTCCTGCCGAATCGCGTATAATGGGCCACGTAAACCGCGATTACAAACAATACAAGAAATATCACTACTATATAGGGAATGATTACCGTATCCCCTATCGGAATTCCTTCCATGATGAAAAACTGGAAAAAGGGATGGTAAATGGGCAGGGATTCCAGGCTGATAACCTGTCCTATACCCCTGGCCAGAAAATATCCGCCAAGGGTCACGATAAAGGGAGGGGCATCGAAGAAATGAATGATGCATCCCATGAGCAGGCCGAGAAAACTGCCTGATAACAGGGCAATCGGTACAACGATGAGGGGGTCAAGATGGGCCTGTTCAACCAGGGTGGCGGTAATGACACCCGTCATGGCAATCACCGAACCTACGGACAGGTCGATACCGCCGGAAAGTATGACAAACGTCATGCCGATGGCGGATATACCCAGAAAAGCGTTATCAATAAAAAAATTGATAAACACCATTTCGGAAAAAAAACCCTCGAATACTATGCAGGATACAATGTACAAAATAACAAATACGGAAATCGTCGCTATTATCGAAAGATATTTCTGGTTGATCGAGAATGAAAGTTTCATTTATTTCCGCCTTTCAAGGGCATCCTGCGCAGCAATCCGCGGAAATCCAATTTGAAAATTCCCGCCAGTATGTCCCTGAAATTTTTCGACTGGATGAGACACACGACAAGCACGACAATCGCATTCACCACCAGAGTAACCTGAACAGGTACGCCCATTGTGAGTATCGTCGTGGTGAGGCTCTGCATGATCAATGCCCCGATAACCGAGCCGACGAGAAAATATTTACCCCCGTTTAAGGACGTTCCGCCGATAACCACGGCCAGAATGGCGTTCAACTCCAACCCGTCCCCGGATGTATTCGGGTCTGCCGCCTTGATATTGGAAGCGGCTATCAGTCCCGCAATCCCCGCACAGAGAGCCGATACTATGTATACCACCAGCTTTATGCGACCGGCATTGATGCCGCAGTATTTTGATGCCTCGGAATTCCCCCCGACCGATTCGACGAAGAGCCCCAGGGCGGTAAATTTAAACAGAAATAAAATTATCAGGAATACGCCGAACGAGATGATGATGGGAAAGTGAAGACCAAACAGCGATCCACCGGCAATGAATTCGAACGGGGGGTGTTCGAACACGATTATTTGTCCGTCTGTAACAAGTTGGGCGATTCCCCTACCCGCAACAAGGAGTATCAGGGTCGCGATGATGGGTTGTATCCCTATATACGACACGAGCAGCCCGTTCCAGGCGCCCAGTAAAGCCGAGAAAACGAGGGGAAGGCACAACACCATCCAGAAAGGGACATCCATCTTGGCAATCAGTACAGCCGCAATGGATCCGGAAATGGCCATAACGGAACCGACGGAAATATCGATGCCCCCGGTCGCTATAACCAGTGTCATGCCGATGGCGGCCAGCATAACGGGCGCGGCGCGGTTGAATACATCGATTATACTGCCGTAAAACCTTCCGTTTTTGATTTCTATATGAAAAAAATTGGGCGTGAAGATAAAATTGAACAGGAGGATCACAAAAAAGATGATCAGAGACCATTTTATGTGTGATGAGGCTATCCGTTTTGTCAAATCTCTGGTCAAATCCTTAATTGCCATTATCTTCCTCCGCGATAGCCTGCATTATGGCGCTTTCATCGATATCCTGATTCATCATCTCCGCCACTTTTACCTTGTCACGAAGTACGGCGATTCGCGTAGAGCACCTCAATATTTCACTCAATTCCGATGAAATGAAAAGAATGGACATTCCCTCGCGGCTCAGTTTTAATATGAGTTTCTGGATTTCAGCCTTTGCCCCGACATCGATTCCCCTTGTCGGTTCATCGAGTATCAACAACCGCGGTTGAGACGCAAGCCACCTGGCCACGATAACCTTCTGCTGGTTTCCCCCGCTTAAATTCTTTATTTTTTGCTCCGGGGATGGCGTGGAAATGTTCAACGCCTTTATATACTGCGCGACTATCTCGTCCTGTTTTTTTTTTGCTATTTTCCTGAACAATCCCTGCCGCGTCTGGACGGCAAGCATTATGTTTTCCCTTACCGTAAGATCCTCTATTATTCCGGAAGTTTTCCTGTCTTCCGGACAGAATCCCATACCTTTTTTTATGGAAAATTTTGGCGAGCTGCCCGATACGGCCTTTTTATCTATATATATTTTCCCTTTATCCGCCCTTTCAATACCGAAAAGGAGCTTGGCCATTTCACTCCTGCCGGAACCCAGTAAACCGGCCAGGCCAAGGACTTCCCCCTTGTTTATCTCCAGGTCGAACGGATAGATCATTCCTTTTTTTCCGAAACCCCTGATCTGTATAAAAGATTTTCCATTCTTTCTATTGCCGTTCACCTGTACGGCAGAGTCCAGTTTTTTCTCCGTGTTCTCGAATTCTTCCAGGTCCTTCCCCATCATCTTCGCTACAAGCTCCAGCCGGGGAAGGGATTGCGTTTCAAATTCACCAACCAGCAGGCCGTTCCTCAAAACGGTTATTTTGTCGGAGATTTCATAGACCTGTTCCAGAAAATGCGTTACAAAAATTATTCCAAGCCCGTCATCCCTGAGTTTTCTGATAATACTGAACAACAGGTTCACTTCCTTGGCATCGAGGCTGGAGGTGGGTTCATCCAAAATTAATACCTTTGCCTGAAAGTCTACCGCACGGGCAATTGCTATCATTTGCTGAATCGCAATGGGAAACGAAGAAAGGGGTTGCGTGACATCCAGACAAAGGTCAAGTTTTTTCAAAGAATCTTCGGCGCTTTTTTTAATGCTCTTCCAGTTTATTTTGACACCTTCGGGCGGAAACCGCCCTATGAAAATGTTTTCCGCAACTGAAAGCGTAGGAATGAGGTTCACTTCCTGGTACACGGTGCTGATTCCTTTTTCCTGCGCTTCCCTTGGGGAACTGAAATTGACTTTCTCTCCGTTATAAATAATTTCACCCTGATCCCTCCTGTAAACCCCCGTAATGAGCTTGATCAGCGTGGATTTTCCGGCGCCGTTTTCCCCCATGAGGGCATGGACTTCACCGGTCCAGACGGAGAGATCCACTCCTGCAAGAGCTTTCACGCCGGGAAAGCTCTTGCTTAAGCTTTTAACCTGTAATATCGGAGTGGATTCAATCATAATTTCCTCTAATACGAAGTTCCCGTTTTAGTACTTCCTTGACGGCATAACGTCTTCAGCCACTTCCATCGGAAATACTTCGTCATTCTGTTTAATCCATTTTTTCAGTTTCTTGCCAGCCAAAGCGTCTTTTATGGCCTGGAATGCCAGGGGTCCCAGCAATGGATTACATTCAACGGTACAGTTCAGCTTGCCGTCAACCATCGCCTCGAAAGCACCTTTAACCCCGTCAATAGATACGACAATAATATCCTTGCCCGGTTTCATACCGGCTTCTTCGATGGCCTGTATGGCGCCTAACGCCATATCATCATTGTGGGCGTACACGGCATTGATCTTCTTGCCTTCGGCTTTCAGGAAAGCTTCCATGACCTGTTTCCCGTCCGCGCGGTTAAAGTTACCGGTCTGGGACTTGATGATCTTCATATTGGGGTATTTTTTGATAATTGATGCAAACCCTTTTTTCCTGTCAATGGCAGGGGCCGCACCGGGTGTACCCTGAAGTTCAACGATGTTACCCTTTTTATTCATTTTCTTGACGAGCCATTTGCCTGCTTCCTCTCCTTCGAATACAAAATCCGAAGCAATGAGAGTCACATAAAGAGACGGGTCCGAAACCTTGATGCCCCTGTCAACCAGAACGACGGGTATCTTGGCCCTTTTGGCTTCCCGTAAAACGGGTTCCCAACCTGTTTCCACGACGGGAGCCAGGATAATCCCATCCACTTTTTGAGCAATGAAAGACCTGATGGCTTTGATCTGGTTTTCCTGTTTTCCCTGCGCATCGGAAAATTTCAGGTCAACCCCTAATTCTTCTGCAGTGGCTTTCATCGATTCCGTTTCAGCAGTTCTCCAGGCAGATTCAGCACCGATCTGCGAAAAACCGATTTTAAGCGGTTTTGAGAAAATACTTACTGAAAAGGCTACGATCAAGATGAGACATAAAACAAGCAACTTTTTAGTTTTCATTTAATTCCTCCTCATATAAATTTTTACTGTAAGGGATACAATATCCTGAAATTCCCAAATTGTCAACAGAAAATATAAGAATGTGCAAAAATTCGTAAATATTCAAAAGAATTCACAATAATTTCCCCTAAAATTATCTTAAAAACAAAAAAAACATGGAATATGACAGCATTTTTGATATATCACGGGGAATTAAGACAGTCAACAATTTTTAATTATGAGTTTTTTGCGCTGTACCTTTTCAGGCCATTTGTCGGGCTGCACAGGAAGCCCGGCTCTACTTCGCTCCGCTCAGATGCCGCCGT
>JAFGKU010000194.1 GCA_016928415.1 Spirochaetales bacterium | reverse complement strand
TGGATCATATTAATCAACAAAGGAGACCTTGATGAAAGTAAGGATAGATGCCGATGCTTGCACGGGCTGCGGTCTGTGTGAAGAAAGTGTTCCCGATGTCTTTAAAATGGGAGACGATATTGCCGAGGTAATCAAAGACACCGTACCTGCAAATCTGGAAGATGATGTAAAGGATGCGGCGGATAATTGCCCCACGGAAGCAATTATTGTCGAATAATTTTTAAATGGAAACGTTGGTTGTTTCATGGAAAACAGCCAACGTTTTTTTATCAAAAAAAAATAATCGTTAAAATTCCGGCAGGGATCAGGTAGATTGAAAATAAATAGAATTTCCCGCCCTTGATAATCTTCAATAAAAGAAACAATGACAGCAGTCCCACGAAAAAACAAGTGACAAGGCCGGCGGTAAGAACAAGCGGATCAATCGCCAATGTTTCTATATCTTTCGCCTCGAGAAGGAATGCCCCCAGGATTGCCGGTATGGATAGGAGAAAGGAAATTTCACCGGCCTTCTCCTGTTTTATTTTGCAGAATAGCGCCGTTGAAATGGTGATTCCTGAACGGGAAATTCCCGGTAAAACGCCAAAGCCCTGGGCAATCCCGAGAATGGTTGCCTGGATGAAATTTATGCCGGAATAGTCCTTTGTCCCCCTGGAAAAACGCGTCATTATTAAAAGAATACCGGTAATGATAAAAAAGATGCCCACTATTTTGGGGGTGAAGGTGAATACATCTTCCAGCATTGAAATCCCGACACCGATTATTCCCGTAAAAACCGTGACAATTAAAATAAAAACGATTAGTTTTAGATTAATCCGGTCGTCATTTTCCAGCGGTTTCCTGATAATGAACCTGAAAAGCGACCTTAGAAGATTGAAAACAGGTTTATAGAAAATAATTAATACCGCGAGCAGGGTGGGGATATGCAAAAGAACATCAAAAATAATGGGGATATCTTTTAAGCCCATTATGTTCCTTAACACGAGCAAATGACCTGAGCTGGAAATGGGCAGAAATTCAGCCACCCCTTGTAGGATACCGAGAAGGATCGATTGAACTGTCGTCATAAAGGCACCTCTAAAAACCTCCTTTTTTATCAACCATCCGAATGAAAACCTGTAAAAAATCGGGGTTTTTAGAGGTTGCCCAGGATAAACTGATAATTTTTAGAGGTTCCCATAAATTATTCTTCCTGTAATATGCTGTCATAAAAGGAAAGATAATCCGAACTGTCTTCCTGGTCCAGGAATTTCATGGCTGACCTTGGGTGAAGGTTCAACTGGCCTGTGATCATATAAGGAAGTTCATACCCCCATTTCAATTTTTCCTTGATGGGGCGAATTGTTTCCTGGAGGCATTTGATGATTGGCCTGAGATGAAATTTAGGGTTATGGAGAAAGCCCAGTAATAATTCTAACGGGCAATTCCCCGCACCGCGTCCCAGTCCGTCGATTGTGCCGTCGAGCATATTGGCCCCTTCAATCAGGGCCACGACTGTATTGGCATAGGCCAGTTGCTGGTTGTTGTGCGCATGAATTCCGATATTTATACCGTATGGTTCGGCAAAATCACGGTATTTACGTGTTAAAGCCTGAATTTCCTCATGGTAAAGCGAACCAAAGCTGTCCACCAGATAAATTGTACCAACGGGGGTTGTCGCGAGCAACTGGAGCGCCGCGTCCAACTCTTTTTCCTGCACCGTGGATATGGCCATCAGGTTCACCGTTGTTTCGTATCCCTTATCCGTGGCATCTTTGATGATATCTATGGCAGTGGGTATCTGGTGAATGTAGGTTGCTACCCGTATCATATCCAGAACACTGTCCGTTTTATTCAGTATATCGATGTGGTAATCGGTTCTTTCCGCATCGGCCATCGCAGTAAGTTTGAGCGGGTTGTCGTTTTCTCCCACGATTTTACGAATTTCTTCCTCGTCGCAGAATTTCCATTTGCCCATTTTTGTGGGGGAAAATATTTTTTTTGAGGCTTTATACCCCAACTCCATATAATCAATGCCTGCATCCACGCAGGCCTTATAAACCGATTTTACAAAACGATCGTCAAAATTATGATCATTCATTAAGCCGCCGTCACGAATAGTGCAGTCAAGAATCTTTATTTCCGGCCGGTATCCAATCCAGCCTTTTGCGTCCTTGTCGAGAATCCGCCCCGTACCATCACTGTTTTCCTTGGCCATAGTGTCCTCCTTTGGGGAATTGTTGTCTGAAAGGTATTAATAACTTTTGTACGCATAAAAGTCAATTGGCGTTGTTCAAATCATTGACAAGATTTTTATATAAGTGTTACAATTTATTAAAGTTTTTAATACAGGTTGAGTGAATAAATGTATAAAGTTGCTTTTTTATATGCCCCCAATGATGGAAAAGTCAAGCAGGCGGCCCTGGTTATGGAAAACGCCCTTGATAAAAAGGTATTCAAGATAAAGTCAAAGGATGCCTTGACCGGAACCGTTACCAGTATCGCCGGTGCTGACCTGGTTATTTTAGGAACGGAAACTACATCATCCAGCCCCTGCCACAAGGATTTTACGGAAATTTTCCGGGCTTTGGAGGGTATTAATTTGGGGGGAAGGGTCTGTGCCCTGTATTCATCCGGGCCCCGGAGTTCTTTCAGTACCTTTAAAAAAGCTTTTAAAGATACAAATATCGATATTTATGAGGAATTTTTTTCCTTACAGGATAAAGTCGACGCTTCTGAAATCAGTAAATGGATGAAACATGTGATTTCCTATTTCAAGGAAAGGAAAAAAACTTAAATGGAATACAACCTGGATAATGCTATTCGTAAAATACCTGATTTTCCCAAAAAGGGGATACTGTTTTATGATATTACCGGTATCCTGATGAAACCGGAGGCGTTCAATTACTGTATCGATAAGATGGAGGAGCTGTACGCTTCCTCCGGCGTCAATGCCATTGCCGTCATTGAGTCACGTGGATTCTTATTTGGCGCTCCGCTTGCCATCAGGCTGAAGATGCCTCTCATATTGTTAAGAAAAAAAGGAAAACTCCCGGGTGAAACATATTCGGTTAAATTCACGCTTGAATACGGGGAAGATGTCATTGAGGTGCACAAGGAAGATGTGGACAGTTCGCAGAATATTCTTTTGATTGACGATTTGATTGCCACAGGGGGAACGCTCAAGGCGGCCATCGAACTTTTAACCAAGGGTGGAGCCAGGGTTGCCCGGGTATTCGGGATTGTCGGTCTCCCTTTCCTGAATTATGCGGATATTCTCAAGGGCTACCCTGTAAAAACACTGATTAACTACCACGCCGAATAAGGCAGCTATCCAAACCAAAAGTTTGTATGCTTATATATTAGATAAGCCAAGTGTCTGTTTGCTTTTAAATCAGATAGGCCAATTGTTTGTATACTGTTATATTAAAATTACCAACTTTGTATAATTTTCCGGTAAACAGAAGGGAATGGGTATCTCGAAAGAGATTTTTTTTCCACCCATCTATATTCTTCCGCCGGAAGGTGTATTTTCTTAATTACTTTGTAGTGGAAAGGATACAGCCTTTCCCGGTTGATCGTATAGGCATGAATCAACGGTTTGAATTCCCCGACGAGTGAAAACTCCCGTGCCAGATGTTTTTTAATAAAAACCTCCCTGCCCTTATCATCCGTGTGGGGAACTTTTGGCAGGAGCCAAAGGCCCTTTAAAAGGTTTCCCCGCGACTGCTTAATAAGCAGCTTCCTGCTGTCCGTTAAAAGAAAAACGGAGCTTTCGTGCGCCCTGTATTTTTTTGATTTCACTTCCGGAATGGAATTTTGATCCCCCCGTTTATAAGCAAGGCATCCATCACCCAAGGGGCAAAAGCTGCAGGAAGGGTTCTTCTTGACACATATCCGTTGGCCCAGTTCCATGACCGCCTCGTTAAACGGCCCCGGCTCGGTCATCCGGATCCATGTATTGAGTGTCCGGGTTATTTCCCTTTCTTGTTCCGAATTCAATGTTTTGAAGTGCAGGAATCTGCAGAAAACCCTTTTTACATTGGCATCCATAACCGGGTGCGGCCTGCCGAAGGCAATGCTTGAGATGGCTGCCGCCGTGTACGGCCCTATACCGGGCAGGGCGGTGAGTTCCCCGGGTGTTGAAGGGAACCCCGTTTTCTCGTTTAGGATTACCGCCGTTTTCAGGATATTTTTAGCCCGGGAGTAATAGCCAAGCCCTTCCCATTCCCGAAGGACTTCCTGTTCGTTTGATTTTGCCAATGCTTCCAGAGAGGGGAATTTTTCCATCCATTGATGGTAGCGGGGAATTACCGTTGCCACCGTGGTCTGCTGGAGCATGATCTCGGAAATCCAGACAGAATACGGCGTCCTCTCCCTGCGCCACGGATACGCCTGTTTTTCCGTATGGAACCAGGCAGTCAGCTTTTTAACAGTATGGATCCAGGCAGTCTGTTTTTTATCAGTATGGGTGCCTTTTTTCATGATAAATACCGGTAACGCCGGTCTGTTCTCCTGTTCCGGAATTTTCCGCTCACTCCTCCATATCGATATCCTCCATATCATCCAATGGGACCGCATCGTCATTCTCTATATCCGCTTCGGAACTGTTGTCATCCATTGTGTCCGGAGTTACCGTATCGGCAGGCTCGTCGGAATCCAGGCCCTCTATGTTCATATCGTCCATCATATTATTCATTGACGGGAAATATTTTTCAAGCGTCGCTTTGTTTTTTTGGGCTATATCCAGGACCACCTTGGGAATTTCAATATACGGGTCCAGGGAACTCGTATCGACTTCCGTTTCGTCATCTTCCGATTCCATAACGTCATCCGCTCCCGTTTCTTCCGGGTATCCCCATTCTTCATAATAATTGATGGCATCCAGCGAAATCGTTACCGTTGTGATGAAATTAATCAATTTCGTATAATCCCATTTGCTTTTCAGCTTTAACTTCTTGTTCGCTGTTTTCAGGTAATTTTCCGTAGAGGAAAGCAGTTTTTTGTTGTCTGAAAAAACAATGTCCGGAATCGATTTTGTGCCGGCATCGGGAATAAATTTGGCGGCCATGGTAACATAGTCATCAACGAATGAAAGAAAATCACTTACATCATTCTGGGTTAATTCGTACGTGAATGATGATTCGGCCGAATAGCAGAGAACGGCTATTGCCGACATTAAAAGAAACGCAAAAACACTCTTTTTCATAATCATCCTCCGAAAAAAGGTTAATGATAAAATTCCCAGATAGAAATATAATATGTTTATAGGGGAAATTCCATACGGGAATTCAAAAAAACCCCTGTTTTAGGGGTGCCATTGTTACCCGTTTTACCTTGACAATTTTAAGCGGCTTGCATAGCATTGACGGACGATTTCATGATTGGAGAGTGAAAAATGAACCCGAATTCCGTTAGTTCGAATATAGCCCTGTTGGGATGCGGTACAATAGGTGGAGCCGTTGCCCTCATGCTGACAAATGAAAAAGGAAAGTTTACACGGCGCCATAACTGCGACCTGGCATTGAAATACATAGTGGATGTCAATTTCGCCCATGCCGAGAAGCTTGGTCTGGATAAAAAATTATTTTGTACCGATTATTCAAAGGTCCTGGATGATGATTCCGTGGATACGGTAATTGAACTCGTGGGCGGTACGACGACGGCAAAGGAGTTGATGGAAAAAGCCATCAAGGCGGGGAAGAACATTGTAACCGCCAATAAGGCGCTGATAGCCCATCACGGCACATCCCTTTTATCCCTTGCAAGGGATAAAGGGGTTACCATCTCTTTCGAGGCAAGCTGCGGCGGCGGCATTCCCATTATCAGGGCGCTGACAGACGGCTTGATTGCCAACAGGATAGATGCCCTCTACGGTATAGTAAACGGAACGAGTAATTACATCCTGACGGCCATGACCCGGCGTTCAATTTCCTACGATGATGCCTTGAAGGAAGCCCAGAAGGCCGGCCTGGCGGAAGCGGACCCGACCCTGGATGTGTCAGGAGTTGATTCGGCGCATAAACTCGCCATCCTTTCCTCCCTCGCATTCGGCCAGAAGGTTGATTTTGAAGGACTGGCGGTGGAAGGAATAGACAGTCTCCAGTTATGTGACATTGACTACGGGCAGGAACTCGGTTACGTGGTCAAGCTCCTTACAATTGCGCAAAGGCAGGAAAAGGGATTGATTCTCTATGTCCGTCCGGCCTTTATTTCAAAGGAGCATCCACTGGCCTGGGTATCCGGGCCTTTCAATGCGATCAGTGTGTACGGCCACGCGACAGGCCATACCATGTACTACGGCCGCGGCGCCGGGCCCAAACCGACCGCTTCGGCAATCATCACGGACCTCCTGCAGACGGCCATGGGCAAAACGGAGAAGGATTTTGAACATCTGAACCTTTGGCCGGACCTGTGCCGGCCTGCCGTTCAGCTTTCCATAGACGACAATATCAGCCGTTTTTACTTGCGAATAATGGCCGATGAAAGACCGGGGGTGTTGGCCAAGATCGCCGACAGGCTGGGGAAACATAACATCAGCATCAGTTCGGTATTACAGAAGGAACCGCACGGTACCGATCCTTCCGTGAGCGGTGTGCCTGTCATTATTACGACACATCCTGCCAGGGAAGGGAGCCTGAAGGAAGCGTTGAAGGAGATTGACAACCTTGATGTCGTCAAGGCGGAAACCGTCTGCATAGGAATCGTGGAAGAATACCCCGAATTCCTGGAGGCGTAGAATGCAGGATAAACGCGTTATTATCATTCTGGACGGCGCCGCCGATTACCCGATCGATTCCCTGAACTCAAGAACTCCGCTCGAGGCGGCGAAGACCGAAAACCTGGACCGGATGGTAAGGCACGGTGTGCTGGGCAGGGTTCAAAACGTTCCTGAGGGGATGCCGCCCGGTTCCGATGTAGCCATCATGTCCCTGCTCGGTAATGATGTGGCAAAGTACTATACGGGCCGGGCTCCGATTGAGGCGGTTGCCAGGGGAATAAAATTGTCCGCGGAGGAATGGGCCTTTCGCTGTAACCTGGTGACCATTGAAAACGGCGTCATGAAGGACTATTCGGCAGGGGGAATCAGCGACGCCGAGGCGGCGGCATTGATGGAAGCGGTGAATGCCGAATTCGGCTCCGATGGTATCCGTTTTTATCCCGGAGTCAGCTACAGAAATCTCATGATTCTAAAAAAAGAGACGGACGTCAGGACGACGCCCCCGCACGACATTTCGGACAAGCAGGTGGAGCCCTATTATCCTTCCGGCAAAGGTTCCGAATTCCTTGTTTCCCTGATCAGGAAAAGCGAAAAGTTGTTCGAAGAACACCCGGTGAACGTTAAAAGGAGGCGGGAGGGGAAGAACCCCGCCACCCATATCTGGTTATGGGGACAGGGAACGACGCCCCGGCTTCCGTCATTCGAACAGACCTACCATGCCAGGGGAGCCGTGATAACGGCAGTAGATCTTGTCAAGGGTATCGGTCTTTTGATGGGATTCGACTATATTGCCGTTGACGGGGCCACCGGTTTCGTGGACACGAATTATTCAGGCAAGGGTGAGGCGGCCATCAGGGCTTTGAAAAACCACGACCTGGTCTGCGTGCACGTAGAGGCGCCGGATGAATCGGGGCATAACGGGAGCGTGGACGATAAGATCGAGTCGATTGAAAGGATCGATGCGGAGATCATCGGTCCTGTCCTGGATTACCTCGAAAAGGAAGCCGCCGGATACAGGATCCTCGCCCTTCCCGACCATCCGACACCCTGTTCCATTAAAACCCATGTGGGAGAACCCGTGCTGTTCTGCATGGCCGGATCGGACGTAAAACCGAACGGCTTTGGCGGGTTCACGGAAAAAAACGCATCCGGATCGGATGTTTTTATTTCCCCGGGATACCGCTTGATGGAGTATTTTTTCAAATGACTTCCGGTTTTTCCATCAGGATTTACAATGCATCGGACCAGGCGGAAGTGATTGCCCTTTGGAAGCAGAGTAAACTCCTTGTTGCCTGGAATGATCCTGCCATTGACATCGAGCGGAAAACAGACTTCCAGCCGGAACTTTTTTTCGTGGCGACCCTTTCCGGAAAAATTGTGGGAACGGTTATGGCCGGGTACGAAGGACACCGGGGCTGGATCAATTTTCTCTGCGTGGCGCCTGACCTCAGGTTTAAGGGTTACGGCAAACGTCTTATGCTTCATGCAGAGGAGGAACTGAAAAAACTGGGATGCCTGAAAATCAACCTCCAGGTGCGTTCATCCAACAAAGGGGTGGCTGCCTTCTATGAGAGGATCGGGTTTTCGAGGGATGATGTGATCCCTTTCGGTAAGCGGCTTAAGTGAGGAATGCCGTTCGCTATTTTATATGTCCCGGATCTTTTTAGCTCCAAGAAAGCATAATTCATTCTATTCGTTTCTATAAAAATGATACTCTTTGTCCTCCAGCTCATCATGGAAAACGGTTTCAGAAACGGGATAGAAAGTATTTATGTATTTTTCCCGGAATATAAATCCCATCTGTTTTCCAAACAGTGTTACTTCGGCCTTAATGCCGTTTCCTTCATATACTCCCATATATTCCCGGTAAATTTTCTGATCCAATTGAATTGGTTTGGGCCTGACAGGTACTTCGGGTTTTTCACCGAAAAGGATAAATCATAAATTGCATTTCTTACCGTATCCCTATGGTTCCTGGTATAGCCGTAAGCCATATTGGGAATGATGCTCATTCCGTTATCCAAAAGCGTATTGAGCATTCCCGAAGGTTTGAATATCTTTTCGCCGAGCAGATCGGAAAGCGGCATGTCTGAAACTTTTTCGGCAATCACACCTAAAAGGTAATACCCGGAACTACAGTAGGAGTAATCCGTACCGGGTTTGAAATTAAGCGGACGGTCACAGAACAAGCCGATAATTTCCTTATGGGATAAATTCTGCCTGCTGAGCATTGTCAGGAATTCATATAGCTTGCAGTAACAGAAAATTCCGGATGTGTGGTTGAGAAGATGACGTATTGTAATGGCGCTGTCAAATTGATAATAATCGGAAAGGTGTTTATTGATGGGGTCATCAATATTCAGAAGGCCGTCTTCATGCAGTATTGCGATTCCCATGGCGGTAAACATCTTGGAAATGGAACCTACATGGAAACTGGTCTTCGGTGAATTAGGAACCTGATGCTCGATATTCGCGTAACCGTAACCTTTCCTGAACAGAACTTTACCGTCTTTAGCCGCAAGAATTGACCCGCTTAATGGCCATCTTTTGCCATACGCTTCCAAATACGCCTCCATTTTCTTTGTCACCGTCATGTGCGTCCCCGCCTGAATTTATTAAAATATTAAATACAAATAATATGTATTATTACCGGTGATACATAGAGTACCATACTGTCGCATTTTACCATATTGATAACCCGGTTTCATGCCGACATTAAAATAAAATAATGTTTTTGTGAATGCCTTTATACAAAATTTTTATATGTTGCTTTTTCTTTTTGTATAACTTTTACAAATTTAAGGAGTTAATGCATGTTAACCAAAGAGCGAAAAAAAGAACTTCTCGAAGTGTTTGAGGGTTTGCGGGTCGCCGACGTACGGGACGGTATGGACTGGAACGGGATGCACCATTACGGTTCGCTTGACAACGGCATCCGGCCGCTGTTCAGGACAAGGGCTTTCGGCATTGCCAAAACGCTGCGGTACCTGCCTTACCAGGAAACGGTTCCGGCCATGACACCGGATGAATACACCGAATGGGTGGGTATGTATTATGAAAAAATCTGTCCTTATCCCTGGATCGACATGATTGAACCGGGTGATTTCATCGTCATAGACCAGAGCGGCTTATCCGCGGGATTGATGGGATCCAACAACTCCCTCCATGCATTCAGCAACGGCGCGCGGGGACTCGTTACCAATGGAGGCGTCAGGGACACGGACGAGATCATCCTTGAGCAAATCCCCTTCTGGTCCCGCTCGATTGCACAGACCATGGTTCAGGGACGCCTTAAGTTCGATGCGCATGACATACCGGTAAGCGTGGGCGGGGTGCTTGTCCATCCCGGCGATGTCGTTGTCGCGGACGGGGACGGCGTCATTGTCGTGCCTGAAAAAATGGCTCTGGACGTGGCCAAATATGCCCGCAGGGAATTGACGGCGGACAAGGGACAACGGAAAAAACTGTATGAAAAAATAGGAATGATACTCGACGAGACCGTCATTTAACCGGAGGTAAGCATGGAATCCATCACGATGCCTGCCATGGGCAGGACAATCATTCTGCGGCTGGACCCCGGTGAAGACCTGTTAGAAGGTATATCCCGGGCGGTCCGTGAGGAGAAAATTACCAATGGCGTGGTTGTTTCGGGCATAGGAACGCTTGACCGCTGCGTCCTGCACATGGTCACGACCACCGGCTACCCTCCTGAAGAATATTTCAGGAAGTTTGAAGATACGCCCCTTGAAGTGGCTTCCATTGACGGGATAATCGCCAATGGTACTCCACACCTCCACATGGCGGTCTCGGATACCGAACAGGCCTGGGCAGGGCACCTGGAAAAGGGATGCCGGGTTCTCTACCTCGCGGAAATTGCCGTCTGCGAGTTGAAAGGTCCGGACCTGACCCGCAAACCCAATGACAGGGGAATCGGGCAGCTTACGAAGGCTTGATAATACTTGATTCTATTTCAGTAAACTTGAAATTTCGGATACAACCGGTTATTATAATAGTATGTTTGAATCGTTGTCCCAAAAAATAATACCCTTCAGCGCAGGTGTGAGCGCACTTTTCGCGGCTAACGTCATCATAATTCTGTTTCGTCTTTCTCTCTTTTTCATGTATTATAGAAAGGAACGGGAGGGCGTTAAAACCCCTCTTTCGTTTTTAAAAATCCCCAATATTATTTATTGGTTTAGTTTTATAATTTTAACCGGGTTAAGTTCCCTGTTTTTTCTTAATCTGCTTTTCAGCGGATCGACTGTTGATATAGCCCGAATAATTACCGCTGTCATTTTCTTTGTAATGAATGTCATTATAAGTCTTGTTGTCCGTAACATTTTACCCGGACAATGCCCCCTGTCCAAAGAATCTGACCCGCGTGCCATTGAATGCCAAATAACCTTTCTTTTTTATGGTATTATTTTATATGCCGGCCATTTATCAATCATGCTGGAAGGACTGCGGAACAATACCTTTGCCGAGGTGTTCATTAATTTTATCATCCTTTTTTCATTTTATTTCGCGGCACTGACCTTTGTGTATTTGACCTGGGGTGCCTTGATTAATTTCCTTTTCATACCGGCCGTTAAGATTTTAGCGTATCCGCTCGCTTTTATTGCCCTGACATTCACCTATTTCACAAACCGGAAGGATATAATTTGTTTTAACGAAATTGAGGAAGGCCGTGGAATAAAATGTCTGCGGATGAATACAAGACGGGATATTTTCTTCACTAATGTGAAAAATTTTTCAAAGATCATCAAAAGCATCAAATGGAATTATTTCAACGGGGGCCTCACCAATATCGATGAAATAGGGAAGGATGACCGCGTCAATAATTTCGCCAATATCTGTAAACACTGTTACAAGCCGCTGCCCAAAGAACATGTCACCTCGTGCTTAACCGTAATATTCGGTGATGTCGCTTATAACGGCGATAACAGGGAGGCCGTCCTTCGTGACCCGGATTTTTCCGGCAGGGAAGTACCCCTCGATTTCAGGGAATTGTACATAGACCTGGACACGGCGGAACATCGCCTCCTCACTGTATTTGTAACATTTATTACAAACCATGAACCCCGATGGAAAATGAAAGGCGTAACGGTAAGCTTTTATGGAAAAGGAAAAAACCTCCCGGCCGGCTTGAGAAATCTTATTGACAATAATATCGCTGTCCTGCCTGTTTAATCCCTGATTATACAATGTCTGCAATAAAAGTCAATGCAGGGAACACAATCGGGTTTGTTCACCCGTGGATTTGTACCCCTGTCCCAAAGTCACGAATGAGCTGGTCCAGTTCATCGGAAATTTTCATATTCTCGCCTATGGTTCCCGAGACGGCGGTTATGGAAGCATGGAGGGTGTGTATGGATTCTTCAATGGATTCCATGCGGGCCTTTGCCTCACCGGCCACCGAATCCAGGGTCTCCTGCGCTTTGGCGATTGTAAGAATCTTTTTTTCCATTTCGCGCGAGGACTGGTTGACGTCCCTCGTCATATCGAGAATGGAGGAAAGCGCCCCGGTCACCTTTGTACTGCCACCGGCGAGTGCCTGCATCTCGCTGTCAATGGCGTTCATTGTCCCGGCCACTTCCTTGATCCTGTCTATGATGTGATTGAAAATTTCGTGGGTCCGGGCCGTGCTGTTTTTTGAGATGCCGATCAAATCCGTTGTTTCCTTCAGGGAGGTACTGATTTCGCCCGCATTCTGGGAAGCGTTTTCAGCGAGTTTCCTGACTTCGTCCGCCACAACTGCGAATCCCCTTCCGCTGTCGCCCGCGTGGGCGGCCTCTATTGACGCGTTCATGGCCAGAAGGTTGGTCTGGGAGGCTATTTCATTGATGACATTGACCATCTCCGAGATTGTTTCCGCCGAGCCCGCCGCCCTTTCTATAATTTCGGCGGTTTCCGCCATTTCCGTTTTTCCGTCATTTGAATTTTTTTGAAGTTCCGCCGTTACCTTGATTTTCTCCCTGGATGTTTCGGCAATTCTTGTTATGGCGGCGGACATGGATTGAATGGATCCGGAGGATTCTTCGATGGAACCGGATTGGGCGTCGATCAGGCCCACAACTTTACCGATAAATTCCTTCACTTCTGTTGTCAATTGTACGGATCCGCTGATCTCCTCGTTCAAGTTCAGGATTTTATCCGTGATGACGGCCATGCTCTCCATAATGCTTTTCAGGTCGGATTCCGCCCTGTCCCTCGCCTCCTGAAGCGTCGCAATGATGCCCCGTATTTTTTCTGAATGCATTGTCACTTTTTCCAGAATGGCGGTTTTGAATTTGTCCGACGTTTGCAGTTTGATCAGGTCAGTCCTTGCCAGGTATTCTTTTTTGGCGGAAAGGTAGCGCACCGTACTGGAGAAGACGGCGATTATGGAAGCGGAGACGACGAAAAAAACGGAAGACACGATCTGTTCCGTAATTACTGCGGCGGGAAGAACGAGAAAGGCGCAGACGGCAAATAAAAATGAGATAACAATCAGGATGACCGTCCTTGCAGGTTTCCAGATGGGCAATGCCCCGGCCCCCAAAATGGGCAGGGAAAAACCCATGACGTAGGGCAGCAGTTTTTCTCCTGCAAAGGGGAGCATGGCCGCTATAAAGAATTCCATCAGAACCAGTACGGCGAAAAAAGCGTGAAGGACAAATCCTCTCCATCGTTTTATCAGCGTGGCCAATGCCAGCAGGTAGATGAACCCGGTAACGCACAGCCTGATGACGAGAAAAGGCATAAAATATTGGGGAAGCAGAAAAAGATCGAACAGGGACCACAGGGAATAGAAACCGCCGAATATCCACAGGGCGACATGTACAAGCCAGAAGATATTTTTGGCAATTTCACTCCTGAATTTCTTTTCAAGTATTTTGTCTTCTTTCATATATGCCCCGATCCTTTTGAATTTTCAATACTGTTAATGATAGTCAGTGAGCTTCCGGTTGTCAATAAATGAACGTATTATGCGAATCCGAGAACCGGGTTCGGCTGGTATGGATTCTTCCGGTCCCTCAACTCCCCTTGTTTTTTGCGGGCAACTTGAAAAAAAAAACGGAAAACATTATCATTTAAATTGTTTGAATGAATTATTAAAGGGGGCTTCATATATGGAAGTAAAGGGAAGTGCGATAAAATCGATTCCGGAATTCATCACCAATAAATTCTGCAAGGAAGGTCATGAGAAATGGCTTGAAAATCTTTCCGTCGAGGCCAGGGAAGTTTACTGTTACCTTATTGTTGCCAGTAACTGGTATCCATTGACTACCATTCTTGTCGAGCCCACACGGAAAATGTGCGAGCTTTTTTACAACGGCGATAATAAAGGCGCCTGGGAAGCGGGCCGGTACAGTGCCGAAGTGGGGTTGAAGGGTATTTACAAGGCCTTTGTGCAGCTCGGTTCGGCGCAGTTCATGCTCAAGAAAGCCGGTACGATTATGACAACATTTTACCGCCCAAGTACGATCGAGGTGGCGGAATCCGGTAAAACGAATGCCCTTCTGCATATCACCGAATTCCCGGAGATGGACAGGTCAGTGGAACTCCGCATCGGCGGCTGGATGGAAAAGGCCCTGGAGGTTTCCGGCTGCAGGAACATCAAGGTTGACATTACGAAATCCCTGACTAAGGGCGATAAACTGACCGAATACACGATTACCTGGGCATGAAAATTGTTAGCCGGTAATCAGCCCAGCCACCGGTTGTTGACGCAATTCTCTGATCAGGATTGATCATATAATAAGTAATTTGTATTTCCTCCATTTGTCAGCCGATCAACCGCCGCAGGAAGGATACCTTGAGCAGGAGATTGATCAAAAGGAAGGATGCGCCGTAAACGGTCAGGGCGAGGAGGGGGACGGCCAGAAGGGATTGGAAGCTCAATGGGTTCAAGCTTATTCCAAAGGTACCCCTGGCCAGGAGGTTCATGGGAATGTAATGGATAAAATAAACGCCCAGAGTGGCCCGGCTGCTTCCGGCAAGGTATTTTCTAAGAACCGGGATCAGTATGTAGAGTCCGAGCAGCATATAGATGAACCAGAGATGGTTATAGACATCGCCCCTGAAAAATTTTTCAATGATCTCAAGGATAGTTTATTCAGCTCCCCAGTAGAAAATTCTCCAGCAATAATAGATGGCGGCCCAGACAAGAAACGGCATCAGGATCTTCAAGATTCTTTTTTTAAAGAACGGGAGCGGTTTTAATTCGGATCTCGTCCCGAGGAGGAAGTACCCGCTGAGCATCACGAAGACCGGAACACAGAACCGGGTCAGGGAATCCCAGAAATTGGCCGCCATCCAGTAGTCGGGTTTCAACTCCTTGTATTTATAGAGAAGTTCCGCCACACTGTGTAATAGGATAACGCTGAAGCAGGCTATTATCCTCAGGATATCGGCCCAGAGGACACGTGGCCTGTCTTTTTTGTTTTCATCAATTGGCAGATTCATGTTTTACAGGATAAAGTATCGTTAATATAAAATATACACGCAAATTTTTTCTACTTTCACGAAGATTTCTAGTTAGCGAAATAAGTGTATAAATTTTACTTTTTATTCTTAATTTCAGGTAAAACCAGGAAAAAATAGAAATCTTCGTGGCACTAAGAAAAAGTTCTTGTACTTAACAAATGTTTATGTCATAATAAAGCCATGGCATGTGTACTCAGGAAGCCCGGAGTTGAAAAAAAACTTGATATCCTGGCCGCTTCCGCAAAGCATGATGTCTGTCTTGTCTCCTGCAGCATGAATTCCGCCGGCAAGCCGGGACGCATGCGGGACCCGGATGACCCCCTGCGGCGCTGGATTTTTCCCGCCCATGTTCCCGGGAAAGGGGAAGTAGGTATTTTAAAGGTGTTGCAGACCAATGTCTGCAGGAACCATTGTTCGTACTGTGCCTTCAGCGCTTCAAGGGATGATGTTCAAAGAACCGGCTTCACACCGGATGAACTGGCGGCGAGCTTCATGCAGTTCGTTTATAAAAAGCTGGCCCACGGTATATTTATTTCTTCAGGGGTAGGCATGAATCCGGATGTGACAATGGCACGTATGATTGCCACGGCGGAAATCCTGAGAAAAAAATACCGTTTCAATCAATATATCCATCTTAAAATTCTGCCCGGTGTTTCGTATGAGATGATCGAAGCGGCGGCCAGATACGCCAACAGGATCTCGATCAACCTGGAAGCCCCCACGAGGAACCATTTAAAAAATATTGCGCCTGAAAAAAGACTGAACGAGGACCTTGTAAAGCGGATGAGGTGGGCGGCCAGGATACTGCAGCAGGATGCCAACCGCGGGAAGAGCCAGACCACCCAGTTTGTTGTCGGGGCGTCGGATGAATCGGACCTTGACATACTGAAGACGGTCGACTGGATTTACAGGGAAGCGTATGTTTTCCGGTCCTATTTTTCCTCGTACTCTCCCATCGACGAATCAAGTGCCCCCAATCATACCCCGATGCCCCTGCTTCGCGAACATAAGCTGTATCAATGCGATTTTTTATTGAGGGCCTACGGTTTCCGTTTTGAGGACCTTGTATTCAACAGGGAAGGATTGCTGCCGGGCAGTGTTGACCCCAAGCAGGCTTACGCCCTCATGCATCCTGAATTGTATCCGGTGGATGTGAACAGGGCGGATGAACCGCTTCTTCTGAAAGTTCCCGGAATCGGTCCCATTTCCGCACAAAGAATAACGGGAATACGGAAAAACTGCCAATTGACTTCTCTCAAGGACCTGAAAAAGATCGGTGTGTATGCGAACAGGGCGGCACCGTATATCACTTTCTCGGGAAAGAGGGATAAGGATTCGGAATATGTGCAGGGCATACTTTTCCCCGAGGACAGGCCGGAATCCTGGCAAACGGGACTGTCACCCTTTCCCGGAGACCCCCAGTCAACCAATGACAACCATCATTACCCGGCGTTAAAGGATAAATGGGTCAATTATACCCGGTACAACAATGCTATCCCCGTTATGTGCCGGCCGGAATAACACTATCTAATTCTTTATCATACAGTGATATATGTATAAATGATTACGTTGGTTCCCCCTGAAGATAGTTTTTATTCAGGTTTTTTTGGAAATTACGTATTGAGGGTGATATAGTATGGGAATCGTCCATAAGGTTCAGAAATTTCCTTGACTTTTGATCTGCTGGACCTTAGCATTGATGATAAACCAAAATCTAGGAGGCTAAAATGGGTGAATACCTTGATCAGATTCCCGAAAGTTTGCACGGACATATCAGGTCCGTAACCAAATCTTCCGGGCTGTCCTATTCAGAGGAATCTGTGGAAAAAATAGCCAAGGCCTGGCTTGATAAAAAGCAAATTTTTGAGGACCAAACCAATCAATCGAATATGGAAGAAGTGACCGAACTGGCAAAGGATGATGAGCGGGGGGCGCTTGCCATCACGTATTCAGGATCCCTGGTCAATATAGGCCCGCTTGTGGACAATGTGAGGAAAGTCGTGTACACCAGCATCGGTATGCGGACGGATGCACCGGATACGGCCGAGGAGGAGAAATCCGAAATCGTGTCGGATATCAAAGTGGATGAAATCATTGAATTCAGCGTGGGACCGGTTAAAAGCACGTCAAAAATATTCAAAATCGCGGCGTGTAACAGTGCGATGAGTCCCGAGGATATGGAAGAAAATTTAACCCAGGTCATGACTCTCGTTGAAGATAAACTGATTGAAGTGAATAAGACGATTCTATCTGACGAATAAAGGGATGTGAGAAATCCTTAAAGACGATATCTGCAATGGTTACGAATAACACGGTGAATGATAAATCCATCATCGATTTAAAAAACAGGTTGATTCAGATATACAGGCGTAAAAGTACGCCTAACCATGATAAGTACCTGAAGGTTCTGAACAGGGCCAATCTCATCTGCGAGCACGAGGATGAAATCATGCGGCCCGTCGATTCCCTCAACAAAAGCGGCGGGCTCGTATACCTCAAAACCAACATTCCCACGATCATCATACCGGACCTTCATGCGCGTATGGATTTTATATTGACCGTGATGCTGACGGAGGATGAGCAGGGGGTCTCCAACATGGAAAAGGTGGCCCAGGACATCCTGCAGATTGTCTGTGTGGGGGATGGTTTCCATTCCGAGCGCAGGGGCCTGCAGAGATGGCTCCTGGCGCTGGAGGAATTCAGGCAGGAATACAGGCACCACAGGTACATGGATGAGGAAATGAGGGAATGCCTGGGATTGATGGAAATGGTCATGGAAATCAAGACCGCCTTTCCCCGTAATTTTCATTTTCTCAAGGGCAACCATGAAAACATTACCAATGAAAGGGGAAACGGGAATTATCCTTTCAGGAAGTTCGCGCTCGAGGGGGCCATGGTATACGACTATGTGCAGAAATTTTACGGTCCGAAATTCATTCAAACCTACAGCACCTTCGAGAAGAACCTTCCCCTGCTGGCCGTGGGGAGGAATTTCCTGGTATCGCATTCCGAACCGGCCACATTATTCACGAGGGAACAGGTAATCGAGTACCGCAGTAATCCCCTTGTTATAGAGGGTTTTACCTGGACGGACAATAACGCGGCTGAATTCGGAAGCGTTGAAAAAATGCTGGAGACGTATATAGAAAATTCGGATCAGAAGATCTGCTATTACTTCGGCGGGCACAGGCCCATTTCGGGAAGCTATAACCTGAGGGCCGGCGGCAGGTACGTGCAGATTCACAACCCCGACAAATTCAGCATCGCCTGGATTCGCGAAGATGGAGATATTGATCTTGATACCGATATCATGGTGCTGGAGAACAAGGTGGACGATTTAGTAAAATGACGGATAAGAAATTAATCGGTAAATACAGAATAGTCGAGAAAATAGGCGAAGGGGGGATGGGAAAAATATATAAGGCCGTCCATCCCACGCTCAAACGTCATATCATCATAAAACAGTTATCCGTGCGCTCCAAGGCGAGCGTCAATGAAAGGTTCAAGCGTGAAGCGGAAATCATGATCGACCTGAGGAACGAGAATATCGTCCAGGTATACGATTATTTCCGGGAGGGAAGCACCTACTACATCGCCATGGAGTACATAAACGGGATTTCCCTGGAAAAACTCGTTGAAACAAAGAAGCGGATTTGTCCCGTGGCGGCCCTGCTTATTTTCAACGAAATATGCAAGGGAATGAAATACGCCCATGACAAGGGTATCGTGCACAGGGACATAAAGCCGGACAATATACTGATATCCAGGGACGGTGAAGTGAAGATCGTGGACTTCGGTATAGCCAAGGACATTGACGTGGATGATGACCTGACAAAGACGGGCGCGCTGCTGGGGACCCCTTCATACATGTCCCCGGAACAGCTTTCAAGCGCCAAACAGGTTGATAAACGGTCGGATATTTATTCCCTCGGTGTGCTGTTTTACAAGATGATCACCGGCACAAGGCCGTTTGCCGGGAATTTTACCGTAGAAACGATGAACGATATCGTGAAGGGGAATTACACAAAGCCGGAAAAAGTCAATCCCGAGATACCGGGAGTGTTCAAAATTCTTATCAGAAAGACAATGCACTGCCGGGTTAATAAACGGTACAAGGACCTGAAATATCCCCTGCACCTCATTTCCAAATACCTGTACAAGTTCAAGGACCAGAAGCAGACGGAAAAAGCCATTGAAGAATACATAATGGAAAAGGATAATGAGCATTCCCGTCTTGCCTCGCTGCCTTTGAAAAAGAAGCGGCACATCGTTTCAAAGCTTGTCCTCGGCTTTCTGGTCCTGGGTATTCTTGCACTCTGCGGTTTGTTTATCTATAACCGCGGATATTACAATGAAATTACGGGAGCGCGCACGCACGGCAGCCTTGAGGTCAAGGTTGCCGTCCCGGCAGATTACTACAAGCCGCTGAACAACGTTTATGCGAAACTGGCGATTAATCCCGTTAGCGCGGAAAAGAAGGAAACAACGGAGTTCATTCTTTCCCCGCCTTTGACGGAGTATTTCCAATGGCTGCCCTGGCTGCCTGAGAAAAAGAACAGGATGGTTTTCTTTTCAACGGAAGTTTTTTATCTTCCCGCCGGCCCTTACCATCTTGTCCTGTACCTGGAGGACCAGGTCATTGTAAGGGAATTCTACCTGTATCCCCGGACGGTGCAAATGACGAACCTGGACACCAAGTTGCGGAAAGTCCTGGAATTCCGCCTGTCGCAGCCCTTGAAAAGGGATGTGACGGTCCAGCACAGGGTCCTGGATGATACAACGGAAAAGGACATTACGGCCGGGACGAAAATCATGGTCAGGGCAGGGAATAAATGGCTTGACTGGGACAAGGATAAAAAAAAGATCGAGCCCTTGCTCGTTTCGGGAAGTGTTTTTACCATCAAGTACGATGCGGAAGATTATTATCCCAGGACGCTGAGGTTCGTTGTACCAAAAAACAATGATATGGCGGTAATTAATGTGGATTTAAGCAGGATAGCGGGCAGGCTTATTCTGGACAGTGACACGGCCGGCCTGGAAATCCTTTTTGACAACAAGGTTGAGGACTATATGGGCGGCCATGACAAGCAGTTCGTCAGCTATGGTACGACTATACAGGGTAAAAAGGAATTCCTGCTTCCTGCGGGAATACATAAACTGACGGTGAAGAAGGATAATCGCAGCAGGGATCATTCCCTGACGGTAACCAAAGACAAGGTCCTCACCGTAACAGTCAAATACAATAACAATACGAAATTACTCCAGATAGAATAAGGAGGCGTTATGTCCCTCGGAATGAGAATTGTTTTCTTTGCCGTTATCGGTGTTTTTGCCGGGGTTCTGGCCTGGCCGTTTGTGGAACTTGTCCTGTTTTTCCAGGCTTCCCTTCTCAACCTGCTCCTTTTCAGCGTGGTGACCGGTATGACGGTGGGAATTTTCATGGCTGGTTTTTTCGGCTCCAGTGAAGGCATCATCACCAAATCCTTCCAGAAGATCCGGATGGGGGTCCTTTTCGGCGTTATACTCGGTATTATTGGCGGTGGCGTGGGAACCATTGCCGGGCAGGCGTTTGTGCTGTTCCTCGGAACGTTTTTTTTCAATTCAGGCACGCTCTATAAATATATCGGCCTTCCCCTGTCAAGGGCATTGGGATGGGCCTGCCTCGGGCTGTTCGTCGGCAGCGTGGAAGGGATCAGGACACGGTCATTCGCCAAGATCCGAAACGGTCTGATCGGGGGATTCCTGGGAGGCATAATAGGGGGGCTCCTGTTTGAATACCTTAAATTCCTTTTCCCGGAAAGCATTTTCTCGCGCCTGGTGGGGTTGAGTTTTCTGGGCCTTTTGATAGGCATTTTTTACGCCCTCGTGGAGAATAAAATGGCCAGGGCGACATTGTACCTGTTAAACGGTAAGGACAGGGGAAAGGAATTCCTTTTGACGCAGAGGAAAACGGATATCGGGGATTCTCCCAAAACGGCGGTCAACCTGGACGGATACAAGGACATGGAGCCCGTACATACGGTAATTGAAAGGAAAAAAGACGGCTACGTGCTCACCGATGCAGGCGGAACGACAAAAACCCTGGTAAACGACGATGTTGTCAAAACAAGGGCGCTCGAGGACGGTGATGTGATAAGGGTGGGGGAAGCCCAGTTCCTCTTTAAGAAGAAATAAGGCAGGTGAATATGAAATTAACAAGAAATCTAAGTATAATTTTAATCTGTATTTCTTTTTTCCCGGCTGCGGTTTATTCCCAGTCTTTTGTCATATCACAGGTGGATAATTCCTCCCTGCTTCTGGACCAGAAAATCAATTTATACGTGAGTGTCACCGATACGGGCGGCTACCCGGTCGAGAAACTGGACAGGGAGAATTTTACCATTTATGAATCGGTTAAAGGCGGCAGCGAAGAGAAACGGGAAATAATCGATTTTAAAAAAGGGATCAACAGGGACGCGGGTATTTATTTCTGTTTTCTTTTGGACAATTCGGGCAGCATGTATGATGCGGGTAACGGCAAACCGACGCAAAACGATGAATTGAGGAAAATGAGTTATGCCAGGAATGCACTCAGGACGCTCATCAAGGACATAACGAATCCGAAGGACAGGATAGGTTTCATTTCATTCAATATCAGGATTGACGCTGATATCCGGCCCACGGAAAACAAGCAGAGCGTGCTGGACGCCATACAGCAGGTGGATAAGCCTGAGCGCAAAGACGCGTACACGGAAATTTACGAATCGCTGTACCATGCGGTGAATGAGCTGGATGTAATAAAGGGAAGGAAAGTGATTATCCTGCTCTCCGACGGTGAGAATTATCCGAAAAAGGACAACCCGAATTTTACCGAAAGGCACGGCATGAAGGGGGCCATTGAAAACGCCCGCAAGGTAGGCCTATCCGTGTACACGATCGGGTTAAGCCGGCAGGCCGACAGGAGCAATCTTGAACAGATTGCCTCGAATACCGGAGGCGCCTATTATTCGGCGTATGACCCGGAGGAGCTGGAAAATCTCTACACCCTGATACGCAATCGAATTCTCAATGAATACCTCATCACCTATTACGCCACCATGAACCCTGCGGAAACCAAATCCGTCATGGCCCTGTGCGCGTATAACGCCAAAACGTTGACTGCCGTGCAGGAATACTTTTCGGACACCCTGTTCGGGCAGCCCCAGGAAACCTTGAATCTCCTGGTTTTTCTGGCCATTGCCGTGAGCGCCGCAGCCCTGGTCATTCTATACTTCCTCAAGTTCGAGAAGAAGAAAAAAGAGGCTTCACTGGAAGTCCTTACGGTAGACGGGAGAAGAAGAACGACCCAGGCCCTGACGATTTCCGATAAGAAGCGGCAGATAACGATAAGCGGCAGCGATGACGCCGATTTGACGCTCATGGGCGAGAAGAATGCGCCGGCTTCGGACTTGACGATTGAAAATAAAAACGGGGCTTTCACGATAGTCAAGGCCGGTTCGGGAATAACGGTGAACAATAAACCGGTAAAAACCAAAGTCCTCCGGTCCGGCGATCTTATCAAGGTGGGTAATACAACGGTTGTTTTTGACGGCGGCTTCAAAAAGAAATCCGGGAAGAAAAAATAAAATAAACCGCATGAGAATTACCGGGCTCATTTTTTTACTTTACTTTTTAAGCAGTCCGATGTAATATAAGGCATGGTTTTGATTGGATAAAATGATATCCGGTCAATGATTTGATTATACGAAAGTGATTAAAAACGTATGCCTGATAAAAGACGGATGAACCTCGGTGTGCTTGTTAATCAAGTGGACGCAAGCTACAATACGCCCATCTGGAACGGCATAAACGATCACGCGAAGGGACACGACTGTAATATTTACTGCTTTGTCGGCAGGTCCTTCAATCCCGCCATGGCCTTTGAATACAATGCCGTATATAAACTCATCGACACCCGGAGACTGGACGGCATCATTTTGTTTTCCGGTACGCTGAGCAATTACATAGACATGGAAACCTATCTCTCTTATATCGAACCGCTCCGGGACGTGCCCATTGTGAGTATTGCCGAGAACCTGGAAGGCGTACACAGCATAATGGTGGATGATTTTGCCGGTATGCGGGAGGTTATTATCCATTTGATCGAGGTGCATCAATACAGGCGGATCGCCTTTATCCGCGGGCCTGAGACCAGCGAGGACGCCAACGGGCGTTATGCCGCCTACTGCGATGTACTGAACCAGTATAAAATTCCCTTTGACCCGGAGCTGGTCGTTGCCGGTGAATTCAACAGGGAATCCGGTATGGCGGCCTTTGATGCCCTGTACGGTAAAAAGGGCGTCAAGTATGAAGCCATTGTCTCGTCGAATGACGATATGCTGATAGGCGCCCTGCTTTCTGCCGAAAGGAGAGGTTTGAAGGCGCCGGACAATTTTGCCATTACGGGGTTCGACGATATCTTTGAAATGCATGTGCACAGCCCCTCAATAACCACGATCCGGCAGCCGCTTTATGAACAGGGCAGAAAGGCCTGTGAAAATTTGCTGAAGATAATCAGGGGAGAAGATGTGCCGTTGAGGACAAAACTTCCCCCCAAGCTGATAATACGCCAATCCTGCGGCTGCCTCACAAACCGTGTGCCCGAATACGGTTATATTGAAAAGAAAGTAAAAGTCAATAAAGATCCATTGAAGATCCTTCATGAAAACAGGGAAGACATCATTGCGGAAACGCTGCGGGACAACCTTTTCAACCATGAAGACCTGTCGGCGGCGACGAGTAACAACATCAGTGTACTTTTCAGTGCCCTGCTCAAGGACCTTTCCGATAAGAAGATAAAAGGGGAATTGATAAAAACCATCAATTTTCTCTTTGCCAGGAACATGGAGACGGAAGAAGACGTGCTTGCCTTCTGGCAGAGGGTTCTTTATTCCCTGTATAACCATATCCAGGTTCATATCAATGACAGTTCACTCCTGAACCTTTTAAGCCTGATAATACAGCAGGGGCACATTTCCCTGGCCGATTTCAGGCAGAAATTCCCCGTGTACAACTATACCCAGTTTCTGGACCGGCTGTTAAACATCAGGATCATCATCCAGAGGCTGATCACAACGTTCAACTACGGTTTGCTGATCGATGTGCTTTCCTCCTATCTCCCGTCCCTCTCCGTTACGAGCTGTTTTATAGCGCTTTATGAAGGGAAAATGGTCCCGTACAGGGATTTTGCCTCCTGGAATTTGCCCGGGGAGGCGTGCCTTATTTTCGCCTATGACGACGACACGCGTCTGGAGATTGACAGCGGGAACAGGATCTTCCCTTCACGGGATCTCGTACCGCCGAACATTGCCCTGGACAACCACCGGCACACATACCTCATTTATCCCATTTTTTTCAGGGAAAACCAGTTCGGCTTCATCCTGATTGAATACCCGGCGAAAGACATCATGATTTACGACCTGATACGCGAGCAGATTTCCAGCGCCTGCATGGGGGCGTACCTGTTCGACGAACAGAAGAAAACGGAGAAGCGCCTTGAACAGTCCAACAGGGAACTGGAGTTGTTCGCCTACAAGGCTTCACACGACCTGCAGGAACCTCTCCGCATGGTTTCCAGTTTTGTCCAGTTATTGAAATACCGCTACCAGGATAAACTGGACAGCGACGCAAACGAATTCATCAATTTTGCCGTGGAAGGTTCTAACAGGATGAAGGATATGATCAATGGGCTGCTGGCCTATTCACGCGTTGATTCCAAGGGGGAGGAACTGGTCCCGGTCGATTTTGAAGTAGTTCTCAAGAAGGCGCTCATGCATCTCATGGTCATCATAGAGGAGAGAAACGCCAAAGTCACTCACGACCAGATGCCGAAGGTCATGGGAGACACGATTCAGCTTATCATATTGATGCAGAACCTGATCCACAATTCCATAAAATTCTGCCCGGACAAGTCACCTGAAATTCATATTGGATGCAGGGAGGAAAAGGATAAATGGATTATCTCCGTCAAAGACAATGGGATCGGGATCAACCAGAATCATCTGGATAAAATTTTCATGATTTTTTACCGCTATCATCCCAAGGATCAATTTCCCGGTACCGGAATGGGACTGGCCATCTGCAAGAGGATTGTTGAAAGACACGGCGGGCGGATCTGGGTGGAATCGAAGGAAAAAGAAGGCGCCGTTTTTCATTTCTCCCTCCCCATGAAGGGACTGAAATAGCCGGTTACGGCTAAATATCGAGGTTGTTCATTTCTTCCTGCACATCATCTATATACTCGGACAATTCGGTTGTTTTTTCCCTTATTTCCTTGAGGGAAAAAGGTTCTCCGATCTGTGAGAGATTTTTGATACGGGCCGTGTCAAGTTTCATCTGGTTCAGGAGGGTGAGGGATGATTTGAGCCTGACATTGATGATTTCCCTCTGGTTGAGCAGGTCTTCAATCGTTTTTTTATGGTTTTCATGCTGGGCGATGGAGCGTTCATATTCACGCGTGAGCGATACATTGTCCGTTGCCGCGTTTTTCTGTTTGAGGGTGTTCAGCTCGTGATTGATTTCATCCAGCGAAACGGTATTCAGTATCCGGTCCATTTCGTCCCTGCTGCGGGTCAGGTCCTCTATCTGCGTGATGAATTTATTGAGAAGGGGTTCCATTTCCCCCCACTGGCTTTTATGCTCCCTGTCTTTTTTTATTTCCTGCAGGATGGATTCCTTCATGGCCTGCGCCCTTTGCAGGGGACCGCTGTCAGACGGAGCGATGGATGCCCTGCCGGGCGCCGCAAGTGTGGCTTTCAGGTCGGTTATATCGATGCCCGCCGTTTTCAGCTTGCGTTTGAGCTGTGATTTTGCTGCAAGGTAGCTGGACCAATGAGCAAACATACCGATTCCCCAACCACCAAGAACGATAAAAGACCAAAGAAAACCCGGTGAGGTGATCATATTAATTCCAAAAAGAAAACTTATTACATGAACATAAACTGCCAGATGGCTTTTTAAACCCTGTTCATTGTGCTGGTATTTTCTTAAAAGGAGGTACTGCTCCTCGCTCATATCGTCAATCTGTTCAAGCTGTTTCGCTTCTTTCCGCTTATTAAATACGTCGACTAAATTCGCTGTTATACCAATGCCCCATCCTCCGAGAACATAATAAACCCATGGATGCTGCGGTGTCAGAAAAATATTTATGAATGCAAGAAACACGTTGACGACAAAATAGACGAAGAAGTGAACCCGGAAACCGGCCATCGCCTTGTCCCGAGCGTCCAGAATTTTCTGCTTGATCCATTGGAATCCGTGTTCCATCAATTTCTTTTTAAAGCCCCTTAACCGCCGTTTTTTTTCAAACGGATCTCCCGGCGGGTAGGGCATACCCGGGCCGGTATAACCGGTAAGGGCCTGCTCCTTCATTTTGGCCTTGAGGTCCTCGTATTTCTCCACGCCGAAGCTGTAATTCCCGTCCTGCTGCTGTATTTTCGAGATGACGTTTTTTTGTTCCAGCCTGGCAAGGGCCGTTTCCAGCCTCTGCAATGGCCAGTTCAGCATGGCCTGCAGCTCCTTTTTGTTTGCGCGGCGCAGGTCTGTGAAAACACGGTTCAGCACCGATTCTTCCTTCAGGCCGCTCTGTGTCCCGGTGCCCGGGGACAGTTCATCTTTTAACAGCTGTTCGGTGGAACTCCGGACTTCCGAGTGGAATTCGGTGAGTATTTCGTAGGCATAAATTTCCTTGGTAATGTTTTTTAAATTGACCTTGCCTATTTCCGATACCTTGAAATCGATCTTGTTGAAGACCTGGTTGTACACTTCCCTCGAGATGCAGATTCCGCCGGGTCGCGCAATCGACTGGAGCCGTGAAGCGATGTTGATCACCTCGCCGACCGCGTCGTTTTCCATCATGATTATGTCTCCCATGTGGAGGCCTTCCCTGACAAAAACCTTCCGCTCCTCCGGCTGCCCGGCATTGTAATGGTAGAGGTCATTCTGTATTTCGATGGCGGCCCTGACCGCGTTCAGGTTGTTCGGGAACAGGGCGAGGACACCATCGCCTATCGTTTTCAGGATTTTACCCCCGCGTTTTTTTACATTATTGAAAATGGTGTCATTATATTTTTTCAGGGCATCCAATGTGGCCATTTCATCCTTTTCCATCATGCGGGAAAAACCGTGGATATTGGTGAAAAGAACGGTTGATAACTGGTATTCATTTTTTTGATCTGACATAGCCTTTTCACTATAGGCCTAATCCTGAGCAAGTGTCAAGTAATGCAGGGAATGGCGAAGGGGCCCTTGTATCGGGAACGTGTTTCATGGTAAGTCTTAATGACAAGGAGCTTTACCTATGGAAGTGGAAAAAATCAGGGAGTGGGCAAACACCGTTACAGAGAACATGTCCCGGGTGATTTACGGGAAGCGGGAGGTGATGGAAAAACTGCTTGTGGCCCTCCTCTGTAGGGGCCATGCATTGATCGAGGATGTTCCCGGCGTCGGTAAGACGATTTTAGCCAGGGCCCTGGCCCTCAGCCTGGGCGGCGACTTCAAGCGGATCCAGTGCACGCCGGACCTTTTACCCGTCGATGTGACGGGTGTGTCCATTTACAATCCCAAAGAAGGCGAGTTTACCTTCCGTCCGGGACCGCTGCAGGCCAATATAGTACTTGTGGATGAAATCAACAGGGCCACGCCAAGGACGCAGTCCGCCCTGCTGGAAGCCATGGCGGAGAATCAAATCTCGGTCGAGGGAAAAAGCCTGCCCCTTCCGGAACCTTTTTTTCTCATGGCCACGGAAAATCCGGTGGAATTCGAAGGCACATTTCCCCTTCCGGAAGCACAAAAGGACCGTTTCTTCCTGTCCGTGACAGTGGGGTACCCGCCCCGGGATTCGGAGCTGACGATGCTCGTCTCGCAGAGGAGGCTGACCCATCCAGTGGTGGAACTGAAGAGTGTCACGGATGTGTCCGTGGTGACCAGGTTTCAGGAAATGGCCGCCTCCATTTATGTGGATGACCGGATTGCCGGCTACATCCTGGACCTGGTTGAAGGGACGAGGCAGAGTACCGCCTTCCAGTTAGGGGTCTCCCCGAGGGGTTCCCTGGCTCTTTACAAGGGTGCCCAGGCGCTTGCCGCCGTCCGCGGCAGGGATTATGTGATCATCGAGGATGTCAAGGAGCTGTACCTTCCCGTCTGCTCCAAGCGCGTCATCCTCAGCCCGGAAAGTCATTTGAAAAACGTAGGCGTGGAAAAGGCGCTGGGAAGGGTAATGGAAAGCACGGCCGTTCCCGTACTGGGTGATGTAATGTGAAATTTGTTCATATACTGCTTTTTATTGTTTTTGCTTATCTCATGGTTTCGGTGCCCGGCTGGCCCATGCAGTTCGGTTTTATACTGTTTTTGTCCCTGTATCTCGTCACTTTCATTTACTCCCGGATAATGCACAGGTCGATTGTTGTCGTGAGGGAGACCCGGCAGCTGCGTCTTCATCGCGGCAGGGAAGCGGACTTAAACCTCGTTGTCATGAATAAAAGCCGGCTGCCCGTGTACGCCGTTACCGTCTCGGACAGTCCGTCGGGCCTTTTTTACGGAGAAGAGACAGGGCATTTCATCGTTACCTTAGCCGGAAGGGAACGGACGGACATCCGTTATACGGTGAAGGGCCTTCATCGCGGCATTTACAGCGTCGGTCCGATCCGGATTGGATTTACCGGACCGGCCGGTATCTTCAGCTGGACCAGAATTTGTACGGACATCTGTACCGTTATCGTCTACCCTGCCGCTTTTCCCATTGAAATTCACCTGAAGAACGGGTTGGCGGGCGGCAGTATCCGCGTCATGGACAGGATATTCGAGGACCTCTCCCGTTTCAAGGCATTGAGGGAATATATACCCGGTGATGATCTGCGTCACATCAACTGGAAAGTATCCGCCCGGACCGGCACCCTCCATACGATGGAATTCACTCCCGCCATTTCCGCGGCGTGCATGGTTGTGCTGGATTTCTGCATCGAGGATTATACATTGAAAGACAGGTATAACCTGATGGAAAAGGCGTTATCCACCGCCGCTTCCCTGCTTGGTTATTTTTCCAGGCTGGAGCAGCCTGTCGGCTTCATTTCCAGCGGGGAGGTGGAAGGCCGCCCGGTTTTCAGGCAGCTTTTGAAGGGCATGGACCACTCCTTGTACCTGCTCGATATTCTTGCCCGGCTCAAGCCCGTTGCCGGAGTTTTCAATCTAAAAAAAATATTTTACTCCCGCCGTATACAGATTCCCCCCGGGAGCCATTTATTCATCGTTTCCCCGCTCATCGACAATGAGAGCCTGCGGTTTCTGATGCTGCTCAGGGCAAGGGGAATCATCCTTCATTTTGTCAACATCGGGGCTTACAGCGGTAAACTGGCGTTGAGCCTGCGCAATATGCGGGGTATGGATTTTCTGAAGGTCTCGCTTTACAGGAACGAGTTATCCCATGCGTAGAAATAAGAATATCCTGACAGCCCTTTTGTATCCCCTTATTTTCATTGCGATGATCCATAACCTGGCCTGTGACGGTATATTTACGGGTGATACCTGGATACGGTATATAACTTATGTCATCCTGTTCATAAGCATTCTCGAGTTTATTGTGTGGACAGGACTGGCGGACTCCGAAGCCAATTACTTCTGGCAGGTCCTGTTAAAGGCCGCCGCCGTCGGTTTATCCCTCCTTGTCCTGTACCTGATATCCGGGAACTGGTTTGACAGGTTTTTTTATCCGGTTTTCCTGGCGGTCGTTTTCAAAGCCCTTTGTGCCGGGTCGTATAACTATACAAAGGCCATGATTGAACTGGAAGGATACGAACGGGAAGCCGGGTCAGGGAAAAAGATGAGGGAAACGGTGCATGACGATTCGGTCTACCGCGGCCTCCTTTTAAAGTGGATGAAACGGTTCCGGTACCTCGTTAATTTTCTCCAGGTATTTTCTTTTTTCTTTTTCTTTTCCGTTTTTTACGGGTCTGACAAGATCAGCACGGTGACCATTATTCTTTTCCTGGTACTCCCCGTATACACTCTGGCCTGGTCCTCCGTTATCATTAATCATTTAACGGACGCCGGTCACAGCCTGGACGGGCTTAAGGTAAAACGGCAATGGAAAAAACAGAGGAGCCAGTTGTTCGGCGTGTTCCTGTTTATCGCGGTTTTTACAGCACTTATTCTTGCCGGTAATACTTTTCCCTTTATGCCTCCCCTGTTGTACAACCTGCTGTTTTTTTTCATCAATAATCTGAAGGACTTTACCCAGCAGTTCATGTCCCCCCAGGAAGGCTTTTCGCCTTTCCGGGATTTGTGGCAGGGAGGGGACTTTAATGATGAAAATACAAACAGGATGCTGAATGAAACCGCCCAAAAGGTCGGCAACCCTTCTTTCAACTGGATCATAGCTGTTATTATTGTTACTGTTTTAGCGATTGCGGGAATCGTTTTTATAATAAAGAGTAAAAAAATTCGGATGCCTGTTTCGCTGTTCATCAGGAAGGCGCTGCGGTCTTTCCTTATGTCCTTCAAAAAGCTGTTCAGGAACCTGGGAAAATTCTTTTCCCGTTTTGCCTTGAACAAGGATAAGCCCGGATTGACTTTTTCAGATAATGCCCGGGACGAAGCTCCCTCTTTATCCAAACGGCAGATCAGGGCGATGCGGCGAATAAAAAGACGCCAGATGACCCTGATGCTCCGGTATTTTTTAACGCTGGTCCGCTATGGAAGAAAGCGCGGTATAGCGTATGCGCCGTCTTTCGGACCGTATGCTTATGTAAATGAATTAAGCCGCGTTCTGCCCGGTGTGAAGGGGGACCTTCTGGAAATAGCAGCCCTTTTCGAGGAAGCTCATTTCTCAAACCGGCTTATTTCTCAAATGAAAAGGCAGAAATTCATCACGCTGGTCAGGAGCGTTATCAGCTCACCCGGCCGGTGAAAGGTTCCATTAATCACTTGTCCGACCGGTCACTCCCCGTCAGCTCCGTGACGGTTTTCTTGAAACGCCTGCCCCTGTCGAATTCGTTTGCAAACATGCCGAAGGAAGCACAGCCGGGGGAAAGCAGAATGACCGATCCCGCTGTTGCCTCATGCATCGCTTCCCTGACGGCGGTTGTCAGATCATCATACGGGCCCTTGAAGGGAATCCGGGCCCTTTTCAACAGGGGAATGATTTTATCGGTAGCCGTTCCGGCAAGAAGGTAAAGGCGCTCCGGAATGGACGCTACCTCCTCAAGGGGAGTAAAATCGATGTTCTTGTCCGTTCCCCCGGCAATCAGGTATACAGGCTCGGTAAAGCTTTTCAAAGCACCCGCTGTGGCCTGGGGGATGGTAGCGGCTGAATCATTGTAATATTTTATCCCGTTATGCGTCAGGAAATGCTCAAGCCTGTGTTCTATCCCTGAAAACCGGGAAAGGTGGGCACTGATTGTTTCCGCCTTGACACCGTACGCGTAGAGGGCCAGGCCGGCTGCCAGGAGGTTGAGTCGGTTGAAATCTCCCTGAAGCCTGACCGTGTCCAGAATCAGATGGTTTTTATCATTGTCCGTTACATATCCTTTTCCGTTATCCAGATAGGCGCCGGCGTACCCTGCCGCCTGCTTCCTTGATGAGAAAAAAAGGCTTTTGGCCCTGCTTTGCCTGTGTAAATCCCTTAAATAAGGATCGTCCCGATTGAAGAGGGAATAATCGGACTGGTCCTGGTCCTGGTAGATAAGTTTTTTATCATGCAGGTATTCTTCCATATCCCTGTACCGGTTCATGTGGTCCGGCAGCAGGTTGGTAATGAGGGAAACACGGGGTTTTAAAATCCCCTTGCCTTCCATGTCCGACAGCTGCCATGAGGAAAGTTCCAGAACAACGGGAACGCCGGTTTCCAGTTCCTTGAGAAAACTCAGGGGGGAAACGGTGATGTTGCCGCCTATGCGGACCCTGGAATCAATCCGGTTGAGGCAGTAGTGGATGGCGGATGCGGTAGTCGATTTGCCCTTGCTGCCCGTCACCGCTATCACGGGATTATCCGCCAGGCTTAAAAACACGGATAAATCGGTTTCTATGGGTATGCCGTTTTTTCTTGCCAGTTCCAGGTACGGGGAGTTTTTAGGGACACCGGGATTCTTGATAATGATTTCCGCGTTTGTGAAATTTTCTTCCAGGTGGCGGCCCAGGACATACACGATATCATATTCCCGCAGGCTCTCAAGCGACGGTTTGAGTTCGTTTTCGCTTCGTAAATCGGTTACCGTAACCCGGGAACCTGACCGGGCAAAAAAAAGGGCGGATTCAAGGCCCCCGCCGTGTAATCCGAGTCCCATGATTGTCACTTTCATATTCCTGAGTTTTGTCAGTTGATTCATTGATAACTCTTTTTAATAACCTCAAATGCCGGCCGGACTGGAACCGGCTGGCTTTTCCGCAGCGGTATTTGCCGTATTATCGGCAATATCTATTTTGAATTCTTTCATATTGTTGGCATTCAGATAGGGAATTGAAGAAATATTTTCCCATACCCTGGCCCAATAGCCGGGTATATTCTGCTTTAATTCAGAGAAGATGTCCAGGTCTTCGGAAAAATTTTTGTTTTTCAGGGATTTCTGGATCCTGTCGATCACCGGGGCAATATAATTGAACGCCTTGTGAAGGTACGGTAAAGCGCGTTTTCTCTTTTCGGGCGAAAAACTGATGATATTCTGGCAGATTGTCTTGTATTTACAGACAAACGGGTAATAGGGATAGAGCACTTTACCCGAAGGAATGAAAAGCTTGGAAAAGAATTTGCTCAGGTCATCGTCGATCCAGATGCCCTGGACAAAATATCCTCTTCCCTGTTCACCGATCCAGGTATCGGAGATTGTCCTTTTTACGACAAAGGATTCCACTTTTCCATTTTGTGTCTTTACCGAATCCAGCGGTACGAAATTGGCTTCAAGGAAAATATGCCGCGTCCTGTATTTTGAGGTGACGTCATTGTCCCCGCTTTCCACTATGTCCGCATACTGCGACCGGAAGAGCAGATCGAGTTTCAGCAGGTAGATGTATTGTATGTTTTCAATCCTGTAAAGCTTGAAAAAGGCGGGGCGCAGGATATCCTCAGGTTCAAAGAAATAAATGAGGTCCTTCAGCAAATGGGAAGCTATTGGTGTAATCTGGTTCAGGAATTGGGACAGGCTCTGCAGATAGTGCTTTTCAGGGATGGGATTTCCTATGTCATGGTGAATGGGGAAATGCGGTACAATAAAGTCCCTTTTCAAGGATACAAAGAATTCTTCATTTTGAGTATAATGCCGGCTTAACTCGGATTCTGAATTGCCGATTGTGGAAAGAAGTCGATTGATGTCCCTGTCAATGAATCGTATCTTGATTTCTTTAGATATTTCTTCCATGCCCTTAATAATATAAATAAACGGCATGCGTTTCAATAGATAGAGCAGTTCTCATTTTGAACCATTCTACTGAAATAAAATCAGCTTTTTATATGTCGAAGTGCTTTATGATCGATCAAAATGAGAATTGCAGCAATACATCAAATATTTCTTGACTTAGTCGGGGGTAAATATTAACATTATAACATGAATTACAACAGGGCTTTTCCGCGGTTAAGCCTGAATTGTGAAATTGAATTCACCATCCAGGACTCAAAAGACAGCCGTAAATCATCCGATAAAGAATCCAACCTTGCCCCATTGGAATCGGAACAAGAGGGCAGTCAAAAATCCACAACAAGGGATATAAGTGCGGGCGGAATTTGCCTGATAACGGAAAGACCGCTCCCCATTGGTACCATCCTGAATCTTATTTTTTATCTCGGTGGAAGGAATTCCACGCCTATCCACGCCAAGGGAGAGATTGTCTGGACGGAAAAATTTGAAATAGGCAGCCAGGTAGGATACGACAACGGGATAAAATTCACCAGGATCTCGAACGAAGACAGGGAAACAATTACCAGTTATATCAATAAGATGTTTATATAAGGCATCTGAAAATCAATGAGATGTTTATATGAGGCATCCTAAAGGCACCCAACGAACATTCCGATACCTAAAATATGAAAAAAAAGCTTAAATCGCTTTTTTATAAATACCTTAATTCCAAACTGGCACTGCCCTCCACCGCACTCGTTATATTCCTCGTCTGTTCGGGTTGTTTTGCATTGATTTTTGAGTTTGCCAAAAATGATCAATTCACCGACCTCCTGGACGGCATCTGGTGGGCAATCATCACTTTCAGCACAACGGGATACGGCGACAAGGTTCCCCTTTCCATGGGCGGACGGATTGTCGCCGTTGTGTCCATTTTTATCGGAATCGTCGCAATGAGCTATCTTTCCGGTACATTGGCTTCCATTTTTGTGGAAAGAAGCGCCAAAGCCAGGAGGGGCCTTATGGATTATACCAAGAAAAAGAATCATTTTGTTATCTGCGGATGGAAAGATCACATTAAGGAAATTTTATTGGAAATTCTGAAAATGAACAAGGATATCACGTCGGAGGAAATTCTGATCATTTCCAATGTGGACGCGGAAAAGATAGAGGAATTACAGCGTGACGAAATCCTGCAGGGATTGTGCTTTGTCAAGGGAGATTATTATTCGGAATCCGCCCTGCGGCGGGCCAATGTACCGCAGGCCCGGCGGATCCTGGTGCTGGCCGACACTCTGGAAAGCAGGGCCGCTTCCGAGGTGGATTCCAAGACGGTTATCACAACCCTGACCATCAGGTCCATTTCCAAGGATGTTTACATCTGTGTAGAACTGCTCGATGATAAATTCGAGGATTACCTGAAAACCGCCATGTGTGATGAAATTATCCTGGCACGGGACTATACCCGCATGATTTTGGCCAATTCGTCCTCTACTTCGGGGATTTCCCATGTCATTTATGACATGCTGTCCCCGGAAAAAGGTACCTGCAGGCTGAAGACCTGCCCCATTCCCGAGGAATTTATAAACAAGGAGTATAAATTGTTCAGGGAGCATTTCAACCAGGAAAAAGTTAAAATACTCCTCGGTATCCTTGAAAATACGGGGTCTCTGAATAAAATGAAAATTGAAGCACTCCGTGAGGCCCAGAAAACTCCTGATATTTCAAAACTGGTCTCAAATCTGCAGGAAGTGAAGGGACTGGAGTCAAACAGGCCCGTTCTCTTACCGACGGATGATTACATAGTCAAGAGGTATTCCATGGGAATAGTTCTGGAAAGTATTGTCAGGTTATGAAAGTCAGTAAATCGGATATAATCAACAGGTTAAAGCAAATCCCGTTTTTCGAGGAAATCAAGCAGAACACGGCGTATATGGAAATTCTTTACAAGATCATCAAGTTCAAGGGAATACCCGGCGGTTCATCCATCATACGTGAAGGGGAAATGGGCTCTGAAATGTATATACTGTATTCCGGCTCGGTGGATGTGAGAAAGAAAACCCGGGAGGGCGACGACTACACTGTCGTTGTCCTGGAATCAAGCCAGAATGTTTTTTTCGGTGAAATGGCGCTCATTGACGATGACAAACGCTCCGCTACCGTTATTGCCAAGGAAGAATGCGTTTTAATGATCATAACCAAGTCGGATTTCCTTGAATTAAGCAATGCGTATCCGCAGATATGTCTTCCCATTATGCGCGCCATCTCCAAAAAACTGGCCTCTTATTTAAGAAAAACAACCCAGGATGTACTTTACCTGTTCGATGCCCTTGTAGAGGAAATTAAAAATCAATAAGTTTTGCCCAATCTCCGGGTCTGTAACCGATATAACTGGTGTTTCCCTTCCTGACGACAGGTGTTTTCAATAAAAGCGGATGTTCCAGCAATATTTCTTTCACATCGTAGTTCAGGTATTCCAGGTTCAGTTTCCTGTATTCTTTTCCCTCTTTATCGATCATGTCTTCCATGGTACCGATAGAGCCCGCCATGCTCTCAAGTTCCCCTTCCGAGGCCCCTTTCTCGTTGAGATTAACGAACTGGCAGCTTATACCCCGTTCCTTGAAAAATCTTTCCGCTTTTTGGGTGTCCCTGCATTTCTTCGTTCCGAAAATCTGAATTACTGCCGGCATATTTATACAGGATAGTCGTTTTTTTCAGGAATAGGAACCCCTGAATTCTTGAGTAAAATGATATTGTACTGTATGGTATAAGGAATATGAGAACAATCAAAGATTATTTTTTCGCTACACGGCCCTGGTCATTTACCATGACCGTCAATTCGGTTGTTTTGGGAAGTATCCTTGCCGTTTCGGAGCCCGGATTCAATCTCATCCACCTGCTCTTCACGGTCATCGGCATGGTGTGCGTGCACGGGGCCACCAATCTGTTGAACGATTATTATGATGAAAAATACGGTGCCGACACGCCGGAAGCTCCCGGCTGCCGGTACAGGCCGCATCCCGTACTTACGAAATTGTTTACAAGACGGCATTTACTCGTTTACAGCATGGTATTATACGCCTGCTCCCTGGGTTTGGGCGTCTATTTTATTTTTATCCGCGGATGGCCCATCATTGTTTTAATGGCGTTGGGCGGATTCTGCAGCATTTTTTACACGGCCGGTCCGATCCGTTACAAGGCGCGGGCTTTGGGTGAGGCGGCTGTATTTTTCCTGTGGGGTCCGCTTATGGTCGGGGGTTCCTATATCATCCAGAGTCCGGACCTCCGTTCCCTTTTCAAGGTAGTCGTAATCAGCGTTATCCAGGGATTGTGGGTGTTACTCGTCATTTATGCCAACAACCTCAAGGATCTTGATTTTGACAAGGATAAATCGATCCATACGGTGGCCAACCTTCTGGGTAAAAGGAAGGCGCTTATCCTTTATGTTTCCTTCTGTGCCCTGATTTTTCTTTTGCTGGGTGTAGAAATTGCCCTTGGGTATCTCCATCTGGTGAGCCTGGCGGCGCTTTTAACCCTGCCTCTGGTTATTAAACTGATTCTCCCTTTATTCAGGGATAAAACCATTCCCGTCGATTTTGACCCGAAAACGGCGCAGGCCGGCATGTTTTTCGGTTTTCTTTTAAATGCGTCCATTATCGTGCAGTTTTTTCTGTTCAGCCAGGCCATCATGAACGGAAGCTGACCATCGATGTTAGCAGAAACGATTGTTACCCATGTTCTGACCCGACAGGCCAGGCCCTATTTTCGATTAAAACCGGTAAAAGAATCCGTTCTTTTCAAACCGGACCGGCACGGAAAATATTTACTGTACATCCATATCCCGTTCTGCGAGAATATCTGCACGTACTGCTCCTTTTTTAAAGTCAAATATTCAAAGGGTCAGGCAGTATCCTATTTTAAAGCATTAAAAAAGGAATTGTCCCTGATAAAAAAACTCGGATTTTCATTCGATGACCTTTATATTGGCGGGGGGACTCCCACTGTATTACCGGAGGCCCTGTTTTCCCTTCTGGATTTTATCCGTTCCCTCTGGGCGCTGAAGCAGGTATCCGTTGAAACGATTCCGCATCATTTAACCGGGGATAATTTGAAGCGGCTGAAGGAATGCGGCGTAAACAGGCTGTCCGTGGGGGTACAGACATTCAACAAGGGTTTTCTCGACCGTTTTAACCGGTGGATGAATAAAAGTGACATGGAAGAAGTCAAAATTAAAATCAAAGGCGCCTGCGGTATTTTCGATACGCTGAACGTTGACATGATATTCAACTTTCAGAACCAGACTCTTTCCATGCTTGATGCCGAAATTAATATACTAAAGGAACTGCCACTGGACCAGATTACCTATTACCCCTTGATGTACAATGGGAACCTTCTCAAGTTCACCCCCCGGGGATATTCACGCAGGGAAAAAAGGCTATACCGCTACATTACGGAAAAACTTTCCCCTGAATATTCAATGACAACCCCCTGGAATTTTTCACGGAACCATCATGGTATGATTGATGAGTATATCATTACCCATGACGAATATGTCGGAATTGGTGCCGGATCTTTCAGCTATTTCAACGGTCATTTTTTCACCCACACGTTCTCGATCGACGATTATATAAAACGTGTTAATGAATCCGTTATTCCGTTGGCAGGGTATGGATTCTTCAATAAAAAAGCAAGGATTAAATATGATCTTCTCATAAGACTTTTTTCCGGAATGCTGGATAAAACAGAGATGAAAAGAAAATACGGCCGGTTCTTCCTTTTGTATATATGGAAGGAACTTCTTTTTTTACTCTTATTAAGAACCATTACGATCAGGGGGGGCAGGATTTATTCCGCGGCCAGGGGAAATTATCTTTTTCTTCTTCTCATGCGTCATTTTTTTTCTTTTGTGAATTATTTTCGTGAATTATCAAAAAAATTAAGCCATTAACCCAATGTGAGAAAAAAAAGTTTGACTTATTTCCCTTCACTTGTTATTATTACAAGAAAAGTTATATAATTTGATCAAATTATATAACTTTTCCGAGTGGAGGAGGCATATTTATGTTATTCACGAAAATGGGCCGTCTAAGCATACTATGTGTGTTTTTTTGTCTATTCATTTTCCTGCCCGTATCTCTGTTTGCAGGCGGGAGCGGGGAAATGAGTGTTCAGAAAACAGGGGACTTTTTTGCCGGCGTCTGCGGGGATTGCCATTCGGCTACCCCCAAGCACCCCATTTTAGGTGCCCGTCTGGGTTATGACCATTCCGGACATAAAAATAACGGGAATTCTTATTATGCCAACGGTGAAGGATGCCAGCGTTGCCATACCAATGAAGGGTTTCTTGATTATGTAAAAAACGGTGATGAAGGTATGGACTCCTATGTCGAGTATCCTTCCCAGCAGGGCTGTTTCAGCTGTCATGACCCGCATGAAACAGGCGACTTGTCCCTGCGGACAATGAAGGAAGTGACATTAGCGAACGGCACAAAAATTGATATTGGAAAAGGCAACCTTTGTGCCAATTGTCACCAGGTACGGGGGAAAGCCCAGGACACGGTCAAACCGCTGCCGGCCAACAAGGTGGCTCCCTATTGGGGCGCTCACCACGGACCGCAGGCCGATGTTATTGCCGGTACCAATGCGTATGAATATCCGGGCAAGAAATATTCAAATGCCGCCCATACGGCCGCTATTTCAGATGGCTGTGTAACCTGCCATATGAGCCTGCCTGAAAAGCGGTATGCGTTCAGTCCCGAACTGGGCGGACACAGCTTTAACATGGAAGGTGAAGTGCATGAAGCACCTGTACTTAACACGACCGGGTGTGTGCAGTGCCATCCGGATATCAAGCAGGCAAAAGACGCCGTGGTATTTGATATTCCCGCGAAAGCTGATTATGACAATGACGGCAAGGTCGAAGCCCTTCAACTGGAAGTGGAAGGCCTGTTTTCCCTGTTTGTAAATAAAAGCGGAACGGGTTATCTTCAGAAACTCAACCCGCCTTTCTATAAAGCGAACGGAACGTGGAATTGGGGTGCCAATGGTGTTTCCTCCCCCAGGAAAATAGAAGAAATGGCGGCTCTATACAATTACATGATGCTGACGGAAGACAGGAGTAAAGGTGTTCATAATGCTAATTATATAATCCAGATTCTATACGATACGATTCAGAGCCTCGATCCAAAATTCGATGTTTCAAAGAGACCTGAATAATTTTGATTAAATAGCATATTTATAAAAGCAAGGTTGTTCTTTTCTTGAACAACCTTGCTTTTTTTCCTATATTGGGTCCATAATTGTTGATAACCGTTTCGATTAATTGGTTCTCGTAAGCGAGGGTACATTGAAAGCACTGTTAGATTTTTTAAAATCTGTGAAACTTGCCGTTGTATTGATCGGCTACATCACGATTACCTCCATCATGGCTACCCTCGTTCCGCAGGGACGGGAAGTTGAATATTACCTTCATAATTATCCGGATCTGCTTTCCTGGTTGATAGTGAATACCGGATTCCATCAATTTTTCAGATCATTACTTTTTTTAATACCCGCCGTCTTCTTTTTCGTGAATTTATCCGTTTGCACCATTGACCGGTTTGTGAGGGAAATCCGCGGTAAAAAGAAAAAAAGGTTCGGTCCGGATATCCTGCATGCAGGTCTCCTTTTGCTTGTCATCGCAAGCCTTATAACCGCCCTGACAAGGCAGGAAAGCCAAATTTTCATGGCTGAAAGGGAGCAGTACAGGATTCAAGACAAGTACGTTATCGGTTTGAATTCCTTTGAAACCCAGCTCTATGCGGATGGCCGGCCAAAGGACTGGATATCACGGATAGATGTTTTCAAGGATGATGATTTACTTGTCCATGATTTCCCGATCGAGGTGAACAGTCCCCTGTCGGTAGACGGTATGATGATTTACCAGGTGGATTTCAGCGAGCAGGACAGGGTGCTTTTAGGAGGGGAAAATAAGGATGTCCATTCCCTTGCTGTACGCGATTTCTTTAAAAGTAACGGGGAGGTATTCAGTATTGATTCAATTTCGGTAAATTCCGCCAATGCCGCCCTTAATACTGCGGGAATCCGGAAATGGACAGACCAGTCACCGGGCAGACCGGTAATTTACAAGGTCTCTGATAAAGTAGGGGCATATGAAATCCTGAAAATAAGCCGGGAGGACCTGACCGGTCTGCAGATTATCAAAGATCCGGGCGCGGTTCCGGTTGTCATTGCATTGTTAATCATTACCCTGGGTCTTTGTGTCACGTTTCTGCAGAAAATAGGAGAGAAAAATTTATGACCATAGCAACAGCAGCCTTCATTACACTTCTTGCTGCATGCATTGTTCAGATTGTGTATTTATTAATTAAACGGGGAAAACCCGATCCGTTTTCCCATTTCATTGTGCTTGCCTCTTCCCTTCTGTTGATCACCGATATAATCATGCGAAGCGTCCAGATTAATTTCGTGGCGGTAACCAATACTTATGAATCCCTCGTGTTCTTTACGGGAGTCATCTGCCTGGTTCTCTTTCTATACAGGGTTATCTGGGCTGAAAAGACCTTTCAATTAATCATTTTCGGGGGAACGATTTTATCGGTTATTTTTCTTGCATTGACTTCAACGCCCATTGCGCCCAATGCTATTGTCCTTCCCATTCCCGCTCTTCAGTCCGCCTGGCTCGTTCTTCATGTAACCTTCGCTTTTATCGGCGAGGCATTTTTCGTCGTGGGTTTTTTCGCCGCCATATTGTACCTTGTAATAAATGATGAGGAGAAAAAGAAAATAATCGACCGTGTCATGTACTTGTCCGTAATAATTGGATACCCCCTCTATACGGCGGGCGCGCTGGTGTTCGGCGCCATCTGGGCACAGTCCGCCTGGGGCATTTTCTGGAGTTGGGACCCTAAAGAAACATGGGCCCTGGTCACCTGGCTTACGTACACCGTTTTTCTGCATTTTCGTATAATTAAAAAATGGCGGGGAAAAGTTTCCGCGATTGTATGTATTGCCGGTTTTCTATTTACCCTTTTCACCTATTTCGGTGTTAATCTGTTGCCTGACAGTTTACACAGCTACGGCTGATCAACGGTTTTTGGGCTTCCTCCTGCCCGGACGTTAAGGCAAGGTACTTTACCCTTGTGAAAATAACGATTTTTTCCTATTATTTTGCTTAAGAAGGAGTTAATCAAGTGAGCTTAAAACGATTTTCCCTTTTTTTCCTGCAAAAATATTCAGATGCTTCTCTTTTAATCATGAAAAAGGCAAGGGCCCTGTATATTGTCTCAATTGCCATGCAGGCAGGTTGTTTTCTCTATGCCTTGTTCCTTTTCCTTGCACAGGAACCGGGATGGGTGACCGAGGTGACGGGATTCCTGTCGGGATTTTTAATACTGTTTTTATGCCTTTATTTTCTGAGAAAAGGTTATTTTTATACAGCCAGCAACCTTACAATCATATCATCCATCATCATTCTGTCCGTGTCATTGACCGTAAATGAAAATGTTACCTCAACACACATATACAATGCAACCTTTTGCCTGATGTTCGTATTGTTTCTGGTATGCCTGGTCGCCGTCAAGCGTTATCAGTTCATTTATACGTTTGTGATAGGATCCATAGGCCTTTTAATATATTTTTTCCTCGTGATTTACCCTTCGAAAACAAGCATACTGGATAAGAAAATTGTCGACCTTGCCGCGTCTTTTATTTTATCCGCGCTTTCCTTCCTGATTGCGCTTTCACTCAATAAAATAGTCAATGAAATCATCGGGAAACTCAACTCGGAATCCGGGCTTAATAAAAAAAGGTATCTGAAACTGCAGGAAGCCCTGGCATCTTCTACAGAGGGTATGGAAATCGGTAAACACTTGATCCAGTCCACGGAAAAGACCATTGATTCCAGCCGGAATATCCAGGACAGCCTCGGCTTGATTACCCGGAACCTGGGTGAATTGGACGGTCAGACCGAATCCCTTGAGAAGGTGAACTCCAAAATTATAGAATTTACGCAGCAGTTCAAGGAATTCATAGAGCGGCAAAATAAGGCCATTACGGAATCGAGCGCCGTTATAGAACAGATGGCCGCAACGTTGAAAAATGTCACCAGGACCGTCAAGACCAATAATGCGGTAATGGAAACACTTGTTGAAACATCGGCCGCCGGCGAAACGGAGGCCCGTTCCTCGATCGATTCAGCTAACAGCCTGGAAAAGGGTACGAATGACATACTGGAAGTCATAAGCGTCATCGTTTCAATCACACAGCAAACCAACCTGCTGGCAATGAATGCGGCCATAGAAGCGGCGCACGCCGGTGAGGCGGGCAAAGGCTTCGCCGTGGTGGCGGATGAGATCCGGAAACTGTCGGAGGACTCGAACAGCAACACCAAGCGGATTACAAAAACCATCAATGACAGCATCGAGGAAATCGGCATAACGGTCCGCACGAGTCAAAGCACCCTTAATCAGTTTTCTAAAATCAAGGAAGAAGTAGGCCGTGTTTTCCGGTCAATAGAGGAAATCAACAATGGGATGCAGGAGATATCCTCCGGATCAGGGGAAATCCTCAATTCAATTACCGGGCTCATAAAATCGTCTGACCAATCCAGCGTACTTGTTGAAGAGATAGAAAGTATCCTTAAGCAGAGTGATGAAAACATAAGGAACGTCAGCCAGTTCGGGAAAATACTGGAATCAATGCTTGCCGCTATTTCCGAGGATTTCGCCTCCATATTGTCAGAGGTTGCCAGGGTAAACAGGATGGGGCAGGAAAATGTCAAACAGATTGGTTTATTAAATAAAAATATCAGCGGAATTGAATGAACCAAAAAAATGA